>DAIDIY010000043.1 GCA_027451625.1 Candidatus Daviesbacteria bacterium
GAGTATGGAGCATTTTTGCCTTTAAATTTAAAATCATTTGGAGACTATAAACGAGCTGTTTATACTTATTTAGACATACCGTTTGTTGCGGCTTTTGGGCTTTCTCCTTTTTCAGTTAGGCTTCCAGCAGCAATAGCTGGAGTTTTGACGATACTGGTAATTTATCTTCTGACAGAGGAGATTTTTGGTGATGATAAACTATCTCTTGCTGTTAGTTTTTTTTATGCAATCTCACCGCTTGCGATTCAGTTTTCCCGTCCAGCTTTTGAGAGTGGAGTATCAGTTCTTTTTAACTCTTTAGGAGTTTTATTTTTCTTAAAATCTTTGCAAAAAGATAGAAGATATATATTTTTAACTGCTATATTTTTTGTAATATCTATATTTACATATCAATCATCGAGACTTTATGTACCTCTTTTGACTTTGGGGTTACTTGGAATATATTGGAAGAAATTAAGACTGTCAAAAGAAAATATTGCAGCAGCAGCACTATTGGGATTGGGTTTTCTGATTATGTTCTTCGTAACTTTTGTCAGAGGAGAATCATCGAGACTGTCTACTGTTAATTTTTTTGCTTACACAAGATCTCAAGCAACTATTGACCAAATATCCAGAGAAGATGGATTGCCAGTAAAATCGACTGCTTTTCAATTTCTTCATGGAGAATGGTTTGCATATCTTCGAGGGCTTGTGGAAAGATATACGATTTATTTTTCTCCGGATACTCTCTTTACAAAAGGAGATCCAAATGAGCGAGATCGCGTTCCTGATCTTGGAGTATTATATTATTTTTCAATAATCCTTCTTCCACTAGGAATATATGAATTAGTAAAAAAAAAGCAAGGAGGGAGTCTAGTTTTATATTGGCTCCTTTCGGCACCTATTCCTGCTGTTTTGGCTAGAGATCTAGTTTCAATGCTTAGGGCTTTAAATATGGTGATACCGC
This sequence comes from Candidatus Daviesbacteria bacterium, assembly GCA_027451625.1. Lineage (GTDB taxonomy): Bacteria > Patescibacteriota > Microgenomatia > Daviesbacterales > UBA10151 > DAIDIY01. The sequence continues at coordinate 947 of DAIDIY010000043.1, forward strand.
TATCGATATTAGAAGGTATAGGGTTTCTTTTTCTCTTTAATCTGTTTTCAAAAAAGAGTCGATCCTATTATTTTGGATTCCTATTTTTGGCAACGATTTTGATATCCATAAATTTTGCTATCTTTATAGACAGATATTTTATTCATGAACCAATAGAATATTCGCGTTTTTGGCTTTATGGGTATGATCAAGTAGTTGGTGAGGTGGAATCTATCCAGCAGACACACAAATTTAATCATATAGTTTTTACTGACTATTATGGTCAACCGTATATCTTTTATCTTTTTTATACTAAATATCCTCCTCAAAAGTATCAAAAGCAGGCTAAACTTGATCAGCCGACTGTCGATGTAGGAACAGTTAGAAATATTGATAACATTGAATTCAGACATGTATATTGGCCTTCGGATAGAGGTACTAAAAATAGTTTATTTATCGGAACTTTTGATGAGCTCCCTGATAAAGATGTTTTAGGAAATCCAAATTTTACAATTTTGAAAGACGTTTATTTTTTAAGTAAAGAACCTGCTTTTAGAATCGTGGAAACAAAATGACAAAATATTTTACTAAAACGATCATTTTATTAATAGCAATTTTAATCTTAGCTTCAATTCTTAGGATTTGGGGATTAAATCATTACCCTGCAGGACTAAATGCTGATGAAGCATCGCTTGGTTATAATGCTTATTCATTATTAAAAACTGGAAGAGATGAATATGGGAAATGGTTTCCATTGGTTTTTAAATCATTTGGTGATTATAAACCTGGACTTTATGTTTATATTATAATGCCATTTGTAGCATCACTAGGGCTTAACGCATGGGCGATTAGACTTCCTTCAGCTCTATTTGGGATAGGAACGGTTTTATTAATTTTTTACCTTGCTGTAAAAATAACCGGGAAAAAAGAGATTGGTTTGATTTCAGCATTACTTTTGGCAATTTCTCCTTGGCATCTGCAATTTAGCCGAGGGGGGTGGGAAACTAATGTAGCAACATTTTTCATAGCATTGGGAATTTTATTTTTCTTGTATTCTTGGAATGACCTCAAATACTTAGCATTCTCTGCATTATCTTTATTAATATCAATGTATATTTACCAAAGTCCAAGACTTATTGCGCCGATTATATTTTTGGGCTTAATAATTCTCTATAGAGATCGTCTTCTTCCTCGGATAAAAATAGCAACTATACGTTTGGCTCCAGTTGCGATACTTTCAATTCCACTTATCTTTCAGGTTCTCTCTGGAGGAGCAGAAGCTCGTTTCTCTGGTCTTTCATTTTTTTCTGATCCTGGACCTATTAACAGGATTGATCAGCTTAGGGGCGAACATTCCAACCCGTCAGGTATAGTTGCTCAACTTCTCCATAACAAAATAACTGCTTATGCTCCAAATTTCTTAGGTCATTATGTTGATCATTTTTCGTCTGAGTTTCTGTTTATTAATGGAGATTCGGTAATCCGTAATAGGGTTCCGGAATCCGGAGAGTTTTTTTTAGTTGAGGCATTATTTTTGGCGATAGGATTTGTCTATCTTGTAAGAGGAAACTTCAAAGATAATAAAACATTGTGGCTTTGGATAATAGTTGCACCCTTGGCATCAGCTACAACTTTTCAAACCCCGAATGCATTAAGGTCATTGACTGAAGTTGTTCCTTTAACTATTGTAGCTGCTGCAGGATTTTGGCAAATATTGCAACTTGCCAAAAATAAAATATATCTCATAGTAGTCATTCCCTTAATAGCACTTCTTCTTTTTGAATTTGTGCATTATTTAGATTCATATTACATTTTGTATCCTAAAAGATATCCTTTGGCCTGGGAATACGGTTTTTCACAAATGGTACCAAAATTAGAAAAATATCAGCCTGGATATAAAAAAGTAGTCATTACTGACAAGTATGATCAGCCTTATATCTTAGTCTTATTTTATGAAAAGTACGACCCAGCTAAGTATCAACCTCAAGCAGTTCTTTCACCTCGTGATCAATTTGATTTTGGAACTGTCCGATCATTTGATAAATATGAGTTTCATTCGATAACAACTGATGAAATTAAAAAATCAAAGGGGGTACTTTTTATTGGGACTCCTGATGAGATTCCTTCCTCTGCTGATATAATTGATAAAGTCGATTTTCCAAATGGAAAGCCTGCATTTTTATTTGCCAAGACATGACAAAAGTTAAACTTTCGGTATCAATTGCTACCTTTAATGAAGAGTTAAATATTGGTGATTGCTTAGAATCCGTTAAAAATATTGCCGATGAGATAGTAATTGTTGATGGTAAATCTTCTGATCGGACAGTTGAGATCGCAAAATCTTACGGAGCAAAAGTCTCATTAGAAGACAATAATCCGAATTTTCATATAAATAAACAAAAATCTTTCGATTTGGCGTGTGGTGAATGGATATTGTATCTTGATGCCGATGAGAGGGTTTCTCATAATTTAGCAGAGGAAATACGAAGAGTTATTTATATGTCATCTGAAGAGATCGAACATTATCAAAAATATTTAAAAAATCGTCAACTTTTCATCAGACATCAACAATTAATTGAAGAAAGAGATGGAATAGTAGGTAATCAAAATGGCGAATATAATGCTTTTTATATGCCGCGCTTAAATTATTTTTTAGGAAAATATTTAAAATTTGGTGGGGTCTATCCGGATGGAGTGATAAGACTCTTTAAAAGAGGTAAAGCTCGCCTTCCTTGTAAGAGTGTTCATGAACAGATGGAGGTTGAAGGCAAAACTGGATGGTTAGAAAACGATTTAATACATATAGATTCTCCTAATTTTAAGCGTTATTTAGAACGAAACAGTAGATATATAGATTTAATGGTAGATCAGCTTAAAAAAGAAAGATTATCAAAAGATATATTTAGTTTTACAAATTATGTGGTATTAAAACCGTTTTTTTGGTTTTTTTCTACTCTTATAAGGCATAAAGGTATTTTAGATGGTTTTCCCGGAATTGTATTCTCCTTTTTTTCTGCTTTGAGGTTTTCCAGAGCATATTTTAGATATTTACGAAACTCATGAAAATAGGATTTGACATATCACCGTTAACAACTGGACATAAAACACGAGGAGTAGGGTTTTACACTAAAAATTTACTTTTAAGTTTAGAAAAGATTCCTGATTTAGAAATTCGGAAATTTAGTGAAAAGGATAAAGTTAAAGATGTTGATTTAATTCATTATCCCTATTTTGATCTATTTCAGAATACTTTGCCAGTTATAAAAAGATATCCAACTATAGTTACAATTCATGATTTAATCCCTCTTGTCTTTCCTGAACATTTTCCTCCTGGAGTGAAAGGAACTATCAATAATTTTTTACAGCGTATGTCTCTTGTTAATGTATCAGCAATTATTGCTGACTCGCAGAGTTCGAAAAATGATATCAAAAATATATTTAAGATAGATCAGGAAAAAATTCATGTTGTATACCTTGCTCCTTCTCCAAACTTTCATATTGTAAAAGATAAAAAGGGTTTAGAGGAAATTAAACATAAATACAATTTACCAAATATATTTGCTTTGTATACAGGAAATGTTAACTGGAATAAAAATATTGTTAATATTGCCGAAAGTTGTTTGCAGGTGGGGATACATCTAGTCGTAGTAGGAAAGTCATTTGAATCAAAAGAGAATTTAGATCACCCAGAGATGAGAAGTTATAAAGAGTTTTTAAATATTATCAGCAGAACTGATTTAGTAGATATATTAGGATTTGTTTCAGATGAAGAACTAGTTGCTATTACTAACATGGCAACAGTTTTACTATTACCTTCACACTATGAAGGATTTGGGTTACCTATACTTGAAGCTCAGGCCTGTGGAATTCCTGTGATAGCAGGTAATAATTCATCGATGAAAGAGGTAGGAGGAGATGGAGCTTTATATACAGATGATAAAAGTATTGATGATATTTCAGAAAAGATTGAGATTATAATGAATAACAAGACTTTAAAAGAAGACCTTAAAACAAAAGGGTTAGAAAATATCAAAAGGTTTAGCTGGGAGGAAAGCGCTAAGCAGACTTATCATATATATGAAGAGATTTTATCTAGAAATAAGCAGTAAAAAAGATCTAATTCAGATAGGACTAGCTTTTATCGCTTGGAGAGTGATCCTTTTTTTTATCGCTTTTTTAGGACCAACTTTTATTCCTCAATTTGGTAATAGATTCCCTTATGTTAAGGAGATGTTAATTTCAACAAATCTTCCTTCATGGATTTGGAGTTTTGGAAATTTTGATGGAGTTCATTATTTAACTATTGCTTCTTCAGGTTATTCTGCACAGTTTACGCAAGCATTTTTTCCTTTTTTCCCACTTACAGTCTGGATTATACATTTTTTAATTTCCAGTTTTTTCGTTTCCGCGCTGCTCATTTCTAATCTATCTTTTTTAGTTACCCTGTGTTTATTATATAAGTTATTTTTAATCGATTTTTCTAAAAAAGTATCAATTAGATCTATTTTATTACTTCTTGCATTCCCTACAGCATATTATTTCGGAGCAATCTATTCAGAGTCTATGTTTTTGCTTTTTGTCGTATCTTGCTTGTTACTTAGCAGGAAAAAGAAATTCTTTTGGGCGGCAATCTTTGCAGCTTTAGCTTCAGCAACTAAAGTATTTGGAGTAGTCTTGTTTGGAGTTATTTTGATAGAAATTTTAAATGAAATATTAATCCGAAAAAAGTTTCAGGTAAATCAGAAAGTGGTTAAAAACTTAGGAGTTTCACTGCTTTCCCCTTTAGGTCTTATCGGTTATATGATCTATCTAAAATCAAGCTTCGGAAATCCTTTATATTTTTTATCATCACAGCCTTACTTTGGAGCTTCACGTTCTAGTACCCAAATCATTTTATTACCTCAAGTAGTAGTGAGATATCTGAAGATATTTTTAACTGTTCCGTTTTTCTCTTTGCCCTTTTTTAATGCATTTCTTGAATTCGTGTTTACCTTTATACCGCTTATTTTTCTTTCTTTTATAATTAGAAAAGTGAGACTCAGTTATACTGCTTTTATAGTTTTTTGCTTTATATTACCAACTTTGACGGGAACATTATCTTCAATGCCAAGATACTCGCTTATGGGATTTCTACTTTTACCTTTTTTAGCAGATCAAAAAAATAAAATCTTTTATTCAATATTTTTTTCTTTTCTTGTACTTCAAGTGATTCTTTTAATAATGTTTACAAGAGGATATTGGGTAGCTTAAAATTGCTATAACTTATGAAAGTTATGCTTGTTATACCGGCTTTTAATGAAGAAAGAAGAATCGGTGCAGTTTTAGAAAAACTTATACGATTTGATCTCCCTATAATAGTTGTGGATGATGGGTCAGGAGATAATACTTTTGATCAAATTAAAAGATATCCAGTAATCGCACTCAAGCATAAGATTAATTTAGGTAAAGGAGCAGCCTTAAAAACTGGTTGTGAGGCAGCATTTAAATTGGGAGCAGACGCAATAGTTATGATGGACTCCGATGGTCAACACCTACCCGAAGATATAGAAAAGTTTATTAGAAAACTAGAAGAGGGTTACGATATCGTTTATGGGGCAAGACGAATAAGCGCAGATACTCCCTTTATTAGATATGGAGGTAATAAGGTGGCCTCTCTTATGGTTTCAGTATTGTTCGGCCTTTATATTTCAGACCTTCTGTGTGGGTACAGAGCGTTTAGTAAGAAAGCTTACCAAGAAATTAGATGGACTTCTTCAGGATATGGAGTTGAGACAGAAATTGTTATCAAAGATAGTAAAACAAAGCTAAAAAGGGTAGAAGTCCCGGTGGAAACTATATATTATGAAAAATTTAAAGGAGTATCGATTCTCGATGCTTTAGGAATTTTTTATCAGATCATAAATTGGAGGTTAAATAAATGATTCTAGGTTTGCAGATTTTTTCTATTATTTTTTCGCTGATTATGATTTATATAGCTTATATCCATTATCAAAAAGGCGATTTAAGTGGCGTTGAAATAATCTCATGGACAGTTGTTTGGGTGGTAACTATCTTTATTATTGTTTTTCCAGAATTTCTGCAAAACTTTGCACATACTTTTGCTATAACTCGAGTCTTTGATATGATGATTGTGGGAGGATTTGTTTTGGTAATTCCTTTAGTGTATATGTCATTTATTACTTCTAAAAGAACTGAAAAAAGACTTGAAGAATTCATACGAAAGGAAGCTTTAAAAGAATTAAAAAAATACAAAAATGATAAAAGATAAAAGCCTAAAAATATCTATTATTATGCCTTCGTTTAACGCTGTAGATTATATCGAAAGGTCAATTAAATCAGTTATAGGGCAAGATTATCAAAATTTTGAGTTAATTATTCAAGACGGTGAATCGAAGGACGGAACTTTGAATATAATTAAATATTATGCAGAAAAATATCCTAAAAAGATAAAATGGGTTTCTAAGAAAGATAAAGGACAAGCAGATGCTATTAATCAAGGAATGAAAAAAGCCACAGGTGAGATACTTGCTTATCTTAATGCAGATGATGTTTATAAGCATGGCGCATTTATGAAAGTAGTAGATTTTTTTAATAATAATCCGGATATAATGTGGGTTTATGGTAAGTGCGATATTGTCGATGCTGATGATCACGAGATTAGGTCATGGATTACAGCATATAAAAATTTTTGGCTAAAAAATTATTCATATTCAACACTGCTTATCCTTAACTATATCTCGCAAATGGCATGTTTTTGGAGGAGTGAGGCAGCAGAAAAGATTGGAGAGTTTGATATAAATCAATATTTGGTTCTTGATTATGATTATTGGTTGCGTCTTGGAAACTGTTTTAAAGCAGGAGTGATACCTTATTATTTGGCATCTTTTAGAGTTACTTTAAGTAATAAAAGTTCTCTGGGATTTTTAAAGCAATTTAAAGATGAATATAACTTAGCTGGAAAACATACAAAAAACAGAGTAATTCTTTTTTTGCATTATCTTAATTATCAAATGATAATACTTATATACAGCGGTATGAAATATCTAAACTCCATTCAAATTAAAATTTAATTCCCTTTTTTGTTTTTCATCTGTAGATTTTTAAATAATTTGATTTTAGACTGTTATTTGTATATTTATTATAGTTTATAATAATTGCTATGTCTGATAATTTTTGGAAAGATAAGTCTGTTTTAGTAACTGGTGGATCTGGATTTTTAGGGTCGAATGTTGTACGTCTCCTTTCAAAGTTTCATCCAAAAGAAATTAGGATTCCAAGATCTGAAAAGCAAGATTTAAGAAAAAATGAAATATGTAAAGAAGTGGTTAAAGGGATAAATATAGTTATTCATATGGCTGCTAAAGTGGGCGGCATAGGATTTAATATGAAAAATCCCGGAGAGTTGTTCTATGACAATTTAATTATGGGGGTACAGCTTATGGAAGAGGCAAGAGCTGCTGGAGTGGAGAAGTTCGTTGGAGTGGGAACTATCTGTGCCTATCCTAAATTTACGCCTGTCCCATTTAGAGAAGAGGATCTATGGAATGGCTATCCAGAAGAAACAAATGCTCCGTATGGATTAGCTAAAAAAATGCTTTTAGTTCAGGCACAAGCATATAGGGTGCAATACAATTTTAATGCAATCTATTTATTACCGACTAATCTCTATGGCCCAGAGGACAACTTTAATCCTGAATCTTCACATGTAATTCCAGCTTTAATAAAAAAATTTGTAGATGCTAAAGAGCGTGGAGATAGTTTTGTTCCTGTATGGGGTACTGGTAAAGCAACTCGTGAATTTGTCTATGTTGAAGATTGTGCTGAAGCGATAATAAAAGCAGCGGAAAGTTATAATAAAGGAGAGCCTATTAATATTGGTTCATCGGTTGAGATTTCAATTAAAGATTTAGCCGATATGATTCAAAAGATTGTTGGTTTTAAAGGAAAAATAGTTTGGGATATAACAAAACCAGATGGTCAACCGAGACGTAAGTTAGATGTCGCAAAAGCAGAAAGTGAATTTAATTTTAGATCGAGTACATCTTTTGAAGAGGGACTGAAAAAAACAATAGAATGGTATTTGAGAACAAAATAGTAGCAGTATGAGAGCGACTCTTTTTTCGATAATTACCCTGATCTGTCTCACCTTACCAATTACACTTTCTCTTTTAGGGAATAGCTTTTATTCTACTCATGATGGTATTACTCATGTTGTTAGGTTTGCAAGATTCTATCAGGATTTAGAGGAAGGAGAAATACTTCCGCGCTGGATAGATAATGTCTCTTTTGGGTTGGGGTCTCCGGTTTTAATTTTCAACTCACTTCTTCCTTATTATTTATCCGCAATTCCGCATTTTCTAGGTTTTTCTTTTGCAGAATCAATAAAGGTTGCTTTTGGGTTTAGCATAATATTTTCAGCAATTTCTTTTTTCTTTTTTATACGTGAATTTGTCCCCAATATCTCAGCAATCATTGGGAGTTTAGCTTTTACTTGGGCTCCTTATCGGTTTGTTGACGTTTATGTCAGAGGAGATTTGCCGGAAGCTGTATCATTTGTTTTTATTCCTTTAGTGTTATTATCTTCCTATAAAATTATAATGTCTTCTTCTTGGAATTGGGTGTTTATGGGATCTGTCTTTCTTTCATGCCTGCTTTTATCTCATAATGTGATGTTTTTAATGTTTGGATTCGTTTTTATTTTATATGGGGTAGCACTAGGAATTTTTTTGAAAAAGGAAATGAAAATAATTCGTTTAGTTTTTTCCATTTATCTATCTCTATTAATTTCAGCTTTTTTTTGGATTCCAGCTTTTTTTGAAAAGGGGCGAACTAATTTAGACTATTTGAATAGAACTCAATCATTTTGGTCGAATTTTGTCACCTTGAAGGAAATTATTTATTCTAAGTGGGGATGGGGTCCTATTGGATCGACTAGTCCAATGTCACTTCAGTTAGGGGCGGTCCAATGGATATCAGTATTTTTTATAATTTTAGTTTTAATATTATTATTTATTAGAAAAAGAAAGATTATGCAGTTCCCTTCCTATCTAATAAAATATTCTAAAATTGAATTAATTGATTATTTTAATATAAATATATTTTTATCTCTGTTTATATTGTCACTGTTTTTAATGACATCAGTTTCTTCGTTCTTTTGGACTAAGATAGAATTGTTATCTTTTTTTCTTTATCCTTGGCGTTTCTTATCTTTAGCCATCTTCGCATGCGCTTTTTTTATAGGTTTTATCTGTAAAATTACAAAGCAAAATTGGTTTTTTATAATATGTATTATCGCTTTACTTTTATATTCTAACCGTAATTATTCTCAACTAGTAGGGAGAGTCAGAGGAGACGACAATTTTTATATAAAATATAATGATACAACTGATATGTGGGGAGAATTTTTACCTAGCAGTGTGAACTTGTCTTTAATTAAAAGATGTAAACAGACCCAAATATGTAAGTTCTCCAATATAGTTGTTCCTCCTCAAGTTAAATTAGGTGATATTACAAGGCAATCTAATAAACTCTCTTTCAGTTATCAAAGTAATAACAAGTTTAAAGGAACAATAAATATCTTTTATTTCCCTGGATGGAGATTATATGTTGATCATAAAAGGTGGACTTTTTTTAAAATTAATACTCTGGGAACATTTCTTATTACTTTTCCAAAAGGAGGTCATAAAGTGGTTCTTAAATTTAAAAATAATCTTCTTATGTCAGTCTCGATTTATTTGTCTATTTTAGGTATGATAATTTTGATCTTAGGAGTTCTATGGGAAAATGGATTAAAAAGGAAATATTTAATAAGATTGATTGGATCTTAGTTGGAATCGATGGCTTAGGTTTTATTTTATATTTCCCTTCCCTATTTAATTTTTTTTCATACGATGACTTTTTCCATTTAAAGATTTCCAAATTCACAAATATCTCATCTGTCCTTCAAGCATTTGATTTAGCTCATTCTTTTTCTGGATATGAATTTTACCGTCCACTAACAACCCAATTATTTTATTCACTAGATATCTTTTTATTCCATCTTAATCCAATACCACTGCATATTATATCTTTTATAGTTTATTTTTTAGTGATTTTAATCATTTTTAAATTAATTATTCTATTTACTTCTAATAAAAAAACAGCTTACACAGGAACTTTTCTCTACTCAGTTTCTGCTATACATTTTGGTCATCTCTATTATCTAGGAGCTTTCCAAGAACTAGGCTTAGGTTTTTTTTATTTATTAAGTGTTTATGAATTTGGTCTATTTATAAATTCATCAAAAATAAAATTCTATTTAATATCAATATTGTTGTTTATTGGAGCCTTAATGTGCAAGGAATCGGCTGTAACTTTACCACTAATTTTAATCCTGACTTATATATATTTTTATGATATCCAGTTAAATAGAAAACTATTTGATTTATTTTTTAGGATGTTACCTTTTTTTTTCATACTTACTATATACCTATACCTACACTTTTGGGATTATGGACTAGCCAGCGGAGATTCTTATGTATGGTCATTTTCTTCTAGAATTATTAATACTATTGGCTGGTATTTAATTTGGTCAATGAATATTCCCGAGATGTTTATTGATTTTATTGGCCCAGGATTAAGAATAAATCCAAATCTTTTCATCTTTTATAGTATGTATGTCATCCCTATTATTGGGTTGTTTATAGCTTTACTGGGTATGATTATTTATTCGATTATATGTTGTTTTAACAAAAAATTTCTTAAAAATTTTAAATTAATTACCTTTTCTATCTTGTGGTTTCTAATAACTCTTCTCCCTCTGATTGCTTTACCATTACATAAATTTTCACTCGAGCTTACTATACCTAGTTTTGCTGTTTATTTAGTAATAAGTTACATCCTAAAAGACCGCAAATATGCTACTGTTACTATAATTTTATTTTTGTTATTATCAGTACTCACAATCCGTTTATCGTATATTACAAGTTGGATAACTCAGGGAGGCAGTTCCGCAAAAAAAATTAACATGTTAATAGATAAAATTAATAGTAGGACTAGATATATAGTTTTCTATGATACTAAAAGTGATAAAAAATACCCGTGGTCTCCAACTCTGACTATAAAACAGATCTTATCAAACGAAAATTACTTTTCAGTCTTTCATCCAGATCTAACTCCTAAATATCTTCCTTCATCCCCATCGGTGTTTTTAAGTAATAGAATTTATATTCACTCTTCGCAGATATTAGGATATTAAATGAAAGAACTATCTGTCAAAAATATTCGAAGATATCTTGAAAAATATCCCTTTATACCTATCTTTATATTTTTATTAATTTTTGGTTCTCCTACTATTTTTACTAATTGGGCTTTGGTAGATGATGGAAAAAGCGCCGAAGTGTCTTTTAAATTAACCCAATCGCTAATAAAGCTTAACTTGCCTGATTTTTTTCACAACTTAATAGAACCAGTCTCAGGGAGATTTAGACCGGGGTACTGGCTCTATCTATGGGCTACATTCTTAATAGGATCAAATAGTCCTGTGACACATCACTTAATACAATTCCTGCTATTTTTAATCTCTGCAGTTTTTATCTACAAGATTGGTATACTTATTAATAAAAAGACTGTGACTGTTGGAATACTTGCTGCAGTTTTTTTTATCATAGAGCCTCAGACTTTAGAAAATTGGTATAGGTTAGGTCCTCAAGAGCCACTTATAATTCCATTACTCCTTATTTCATTCTTTTTATTCTGGAAAGGAAGATCTGGGAATAAAAAAATGGTAATTTTTGCTGCCTTATTTTCTTTTCTTGCTTACACGATTAAAGAAACAGCTCTAGCATTTTTAGCTATTCCTTTGTATATAACTTTATCAGATATACTCCTCAAAAAGGAGAAGATATTTAAAGTTTACGATTTTTTCTTTCTAATTATTAATACCATTTTTATAGTTTCTTTAAGAGCTGTTTCTTATTTTTTATATCCTAAAGGAGCGTATACTGCTAATTATTCAATCAGTGTTCATAGTATAGTATCTTCCCTAAATTCATATATTTATTTATTAAAAACGGATTATAATCCGTTTTTAGAAATTATAATTTTAATTTTTATAGTAAGAATATTTTTATATATTAAAAAAAATGGTTTTATAAAGACATTAAATAATTTTAATTTTGAATTTTTATTCTTAACCTGGTTTTTAGCATTTTTATCGATTCAACTGCCATGGGGTTTTGCTATACCACGATATCTCCATGTAGCGCTTATAGGGATATATTTTTTTATAGCCATTGAATCAAATTATTTATATGAACTCTTAATTAGACAATTAAATAAAAAAAGTTATTTAGACCAGATGGATAGAAAAATTTTCCTTAATATATCTTTGCTGGTATTTTATGTGCTTATTTCATCCGTAATATTTTTTCAAGTTTTTATGTCTATAATTTATATTCAGAGTACTATGAGTGTAACAAATGCAAACGAAGATTCGTTAACTAAAATAGCTAATATGATTCCTAGGAATGGTATAGTTTATCTTAATACAGAATCTTATGGAAATCCAAATTTAGAACTCTATAAAGAGATTGGTTGGCACTTTAAATATTTGTTTAATAGAGCAGATATTAAATATGATTATATATCACATAATATACATAGTATTAAAACAGAAAGTTATGTCCTTGATAGCCCTGTGAAAGTCCTCTTCTCAAATAAGGTTCTAGAAAGCAGATTCCATGTATCGACCTTAGATAAATCAGGAAACGAAGTTTATTGGATAATACTTACGTCCCCTAAAGGACTTATTTCTTCTGCTTTATTGTCAAGTTATAATATCTTTCGAGGAAGAAACATAAATTTAAATTCTTTCTTTGGACTATCATCAAGACAGGACACATGGGGATTATATCGAATTTAATATGAAAAAAGATAACGTTTCACGTCTCCTTATATTAAATTTTTTATTTTTTCCTTTCTTATGGATTGTTACTTTAACTCTTATAGGAATAGAAAGTTTCACCTATCCTGGATTTGTATTTAAACATCTTCTTATAAGTATAAACTTGTTAATAGTATTAGTTATGGTTTCGGCTCTTTTGGCAAGACTGACTACTTTATCTCAACACATTCCTATACGTATGGAAAATCTTTATAAATTATTATTTGAAATAAATCTGTTAGTGTTTCCCTCACTGATAGTTCTAACTTATCTTGTATTTAGATTAAAGCCGATTTGGTCTAACTCTGTTTTATACACTAATAAATTGCGATTTTATCCGGGAACATTTGCTTTGATACCTTTACTAAGCTTCTTGCTAATTTATTTACAAGTCTTAGATATTAAATCGTTTAGTTTTAGAAAAACTATACCGAAATTTTTGACTGGAGTACTAATTATATGGATAATATTTTTTAGTGTTGATAATTCCTGGAAATTTTTTAAAAGTAATATAAAATCTCCTATCAAGGCACCATTTTTGTCGTTTTCTCAGAAGATGGATCTTCAAGTTGGACCAATTTTTGATTATTATAACTTTATTAATACAGTCACCCCAAACAATGCTTTAATTATGCATCCAAAACAACAAAGTCAATGGGGGGATATTAGTAATGAAGGTTATACTAGATATTTTTTATATCCCCGAAATCTAATATCGGAAGATAGTTCGACGTTGGATAAAAGTAAAGTTGACTACGTTGTTATTATAGGTCATCAGAAGCTTAATGGAGGAGAACAAAATGGATGGCCTAATTTTATTGTCCCTGCTTCTAAAATAATATTTTATCCCAATAATCCGGAAGGGAAATTAATTATTATTAACAATCAGAAGTTCAATCCCTCGAAGAATCCTTATCCAAATTATTGGGGAATTATAAAAGTTGAAAAAGGAGTGCAATGGTAATATTAGGAATTATTCTAACATTTATTTTTGGTTGGTTAATACTTGAAAACCTCAGGGTAGAAGAAGATTTATTCTCAAAATTATCACTTTCGTATTTGATTGGAATAGGTATTCAAACTCTATTTATGTTCTATATGGCACTTTTTAATATAAAATTGACTTTAGTAACAGTTAGCCTGATGATGCTAACTGTTTGTTTGGGATTATTTATAATCTTAACTTTTAGGGAAAAAGTAAACATTGGATGGAAATTTGGTATTAATCCTAAAAATTATAAAAAAGTTTATAAAAGCTTAACTTTAGTTGATAAAATAATTATATTAATACTTTTAGGGTTAGGTATGTATTCTTTAATTGCCGGATTGTATTGGCCTGTTTCAGGCTGGGATGCAATTGCCTTATATGATTTTCGTGCAAAAGTATTTTCTGTGACCGGATATATGAATGATGCAATAAGTAGAGGTTATTTTTTTGGATATCCTCTAATGACTAGCATGGCGCATACTTGGGTATATCTTTTAGGTTTTAAATATCCACAATTTATATATTCTTTAATGTATATATCACTTGGTATTTTATTTTATTCTTCCTTAAAAGATTATGTAGACAGAACCACCTCTCTTCTTTTTACTCTGTTAGTTCTTATCTCTCCACCTGTATTTGCAAACGCTGCTTTTGCCTATACAAATTTACCATATGCCGTTTATTTCTTTTTAGGAACAATCTTTTTATATCGTTGGATTACAAATAAAAAAAGATATCTGCTGGTAATAGCTGCATTAATGATGGGGCTTAGTACTTGGGTAAGGAGTACTGAACCTTTTTGGATTATTAACTTAATGATCCTATCTTTTTTCTCATTACAAAATAAAAAAATTGTCGATCTATTTTTATACGCTTTAATTTTTTTCTGGATCCAACAAAGTTGGAGTATTTATTTATCGCATATGGTGTCATATATGGGAACCTCAGCACAAGCAGGGCAAGCATTTGGAATATTAAAGTCCGGATTTGACTTTCAGAGACTTGGAGAGATTCTGGCTTTCATTTGGACAAATACGATTAATATATTGTCTCCCTATATACTTATTTTTCTTTTAAGTATTTTTTTCCCTGTAAATCAAGCTCCGGGGAAAAAGTACCTTTGTGTATTAGTAACAGGGAATATGTTATTACTTCTGTTTGGGGCGTATATATTCTCGTATATATTTGTAGGTTGGTCTCAAATCGGTGAATCTTTACAACGGATGGTTATAACTTTTGTTCCTCTTTTGTTATATACAGCAGCTATGGGATTAAATATTGACTGGAAAGCAGTTATCCAAAAAATTAACTTATCTCAATTTTGGAAATGAATATTGGTATTAATGTTCTCTTCTTAATTCCGAATAAAGTAGGGGGTACCGAAACGTACTCTAGGGGTCTAATAAATAAATTAATAGAGGAGGATAAAAATAATAGATATTTTATTTTTTGTAATAAAGAAGCATCATCCAGCTTTATTGAAACTATAAACTGTAAGATAGTAAAAGCACCAATATCAGGAAAGAATAAACTAAGAAGATTAGTTTTTGAACAAGTAATTTTCCCGTTTTATCTACTTTTTTATAATATTGATATTATTCACTCTCTAGGATATATCTCACCACTGATCTCTCACTGTAAACGGTTAGTTACGATATACGATCTAAATTGGTATTATCATCCAGAAGACTTTACTTTTTTAGAACTTATAGCATGGAAGGTTTTAGTCACTTTATCTGCAAAAAGTTGTAATAAAATAATTGTATCCTCAAATAGCTCTGCGAAATCTCTGATTAGTATTTTAAAGACAGAACCTTATAAGCTGGAAGTTGTCTATCCAGGGTCTCCTAAATTCACAAATCCAGCCAAGAAGAACTATCTTCGCAAGTGGAAAATAAAGGATAAGTATATCTTTACGGTTTCTGCAGCTTACCCACATAAGAATTTAATCACTTTACTTAAATCTTTTTCTTTATTGGGGCCTACATATTCTAATTATAATTTAGTTATTGTTGGGCTAGGGGGCAGAGCAAGTGGAGAAATACTTCAGTTTATTAAAAATAATCATTTATCAAGAGTCGTTAAAATTTTAGGATGGGTTAGTGAAAAAGAGCTATCAACCCTTTATAAATTTTGTACACTGTTTGTCTTCCCCTCTCTATACGAAGGTTTCGGATTTCCAGTTCTTGAGGCATTCTCTTTTTCAAAGCCGGTTATATCCTCTAATGCATTTTCATTACCCGAAGTAACTGGGAAAGCTGCAATCTTAATTGATCCAAATAACGCCAATGAATTATTAATTGAAATAAGAAATCTTATTGAAAATAAAAGTAAAAGAGATTATTTATCTAATCTTGGAGCTAAAAGAGTAACTGATTTTAGCTGG
>DAIDIY010000044.1 GCA_027451625.1 Candidatus Daviesbacteria bacterium
TATTTCCTCCTGAACAAAAAAGAGTTAGGGGCGTTTAACTCAATTGTTTTAGCTTTCATTTCAATAGGGGTATCAGGCCCAATAAGTAATTAACGATTAGATGAAATGCTAGTTGACAAAAGTAATCATAGGTTATAAGTATTATTTATAGGACTGGTTTTATTTGTTATTGAGTTTATATAAGATGAGGTACAGAGATGAAAGATTTTAATTTTGCGTACAAAAACTTACAGAAATCAGCTAACGACCTTAAAGGTTTGCATTTTCAACAATCAGGAAATGTAGAGTCAAATCAAACAACAAGTCAATTTGCTGCTAACTGTCAGTGCTAAGATAAAAGGGACCAGAAAATTGCACTAAAAAGGGACCGGGTAAAAAGGTGAACATAACAGTTCAAATTTAGTGCAAACTAGCCTTTATTTTTTAATGAGGGCTAAAAAATGATAGGAGTTCCTATGTATACAACTATATTAACATTATATAAGCAAGGTAAGAGCCAGAGGGAAATAGCAAAATTAACTGGGCGAGACCGCAAAACAATAAGAAGAATCGTATATAAATATAATTCTGCAGGGATAGAATCCCCAACACAAAAGCAAAAGGAATCACAAGTCTTTAAATGGCACGAAGACGCTATAAAGCTGTTGGAAAAAGACCTGAGTTTTGTCAGGATCCATGAAGAACTTCAAGGCTTAGGTTTTTTTGGAAGCTATTCCAGTCTTACCCGATACCTTAGAAAGATAAAACTACACAATTCCATATGTATCAGATTTAATACTCTACCCGGTGAAGAAGCTCAAGTAGACTTCGGTGATATTGGTAGAAGATATGATCCTGAAGGGAAATTAAGAAAAGCATATATATTTAATATGCGTCTTAGCTATAGTCGTAAGGATTATTATGAAATTGTGTTTGATCAAAAGGTTAATACGTGGATCCAGTGTCATATTAATGCTTTTAATTATTTTCAGGGAGTACCAAAAGTAATAAAGCTGGATAATTTAAAGTCAGCGATAATTATTGCTAATTTTTATGAACCAATATACCAGGAACAATACAAAAGATTTGCAGATCATTATAATTTTTTACCGGCTCCCTGTAGAGTTCGTAAACCGCAGGAGAAAGGTAAGGTAGAGAATGGCATAAAGTATGTAACCAATAACTTCTTTGCTGGTAGAAAATTTAGCAGTAATAAAGAAATGGTTGAAGCCTTGGGAATCTGGAATAGAAAGAGTAACAATCGTATTCATGGTACTACTAAAAAAAAACCAGAAGAACTTTTTAGCAACGAGGAAATTACAGCTTTAACAAAATTACCTGAAGCTGGTTTTGATTTATCATCATGGCACAAAAGGAAAGTAGCTAAAGACTGTCATATAAGCTTAGATAAAAATTATTATTCTGTACCATCAAAATATGCCGGCACAGAAGTAGGAGTTTCCTTGGGAAGTGAAATAGTCAGAATTTATGCTCAGGGCCAAATGGTTGCTATGCATAATAGATCGAATGGGAAAGGATCATTTATAACTAACAGATCGCACTGGCCTGAGTACAAATTATATTATCCTGAATCTCCAGAATACCAAAATAAATGTGTTATAGAGATGCAAGAAATAGGGGAATATGGGGATAAAATGTTATCATTCATCCGGGATCGAGGAAAAAGTAAAGATTGGCCAAGGACCGTCAAAGGAATATTACATCTGAAAAAGCTATACGGTAATGAAATAGTAAATAAAGCTTGTATGAGAGCTTTGCACTATGGAATTGGGAATTATAGTAAAATAAAAGAGATCATAAAAAATAATTGTTATGATTTACCTTTACCTTTGTTTGGAGGTGAAGATGCAGGAATTATATAAAAGGCTCAGGGACTTCAAACTTTCCGGCATGGCATTAACATTGGAAGACCGTTTATCATATGCTAGAAGTAAAAAATTACCATATGAAGAATTTTTGGAACTGTTATGCGAGGATGAACTGGATAATAGACGTGATAATAACTATAAGAGGCGTTATAGTGCAGCAAAATTACCGGCGAACAAGAAGCTGGAAGATTTTAATTTTAGCTTTCAGAAGAGTATTGATGAGAGAGAAATTAATGATGCAGCTAGCTGTCAGTTTATCAGGGACAAACATAATCTAATTTTAATTGGAGATTCTGGTACAGGCAAAACCCACTTATCAATTGGTATAGCATTAAAGGCATTAAGTAAGGAATATAAAGTATTTTTTACCACGGTATCTGACATGCTATATAATTTACATATAGCAAGAGCTGATAATTCCTACCATAAAAAATTACAACAGCTTGTCAGTTATGATTTATTAATATTAGATGAACTGGGTTTTAAGACCTTACCAAAATATTCAGTAGATGATTTTTTTAATGT
>DAIDIY010000045.1 GCA_027451625.1 Candidatus Daviesbacteria bacterium
TTTTTAATTATGGAACTTAGTGAATTTGGACATTTAATCTCTGAGGGAAATAGCTTCCAAAAGAGCGGATTTCTCTCGGCATACTTTACTTTAGTTGGCACCCACGGACTTCATATTGCAGCAGGATTGATCTGGATGGCTGTATTGATAATCCAAATCAGAAAAAGAGGATTAAATAATACTACGTCCCGCCGTCTATCATATTTTAATCTCTTCTGGCACTTTTTAGATATTGTTTGGATTTTTATTTTTAGTATTGTTTATCTAATGGCTTAAACTTTTATGACAAGCATTGAAACTGAAACCCTATCAAATCTAAATCGGAAAAAATCATATATTCTAGGGTTTATCTTATCCTTAATTTTAACCTTAGCCGCATATTCTCTGGTTAGTCAGCTTCTATTTCCCAACTGGTTAACAATAACTCTAATTTTAGCTTTGGCAATAATTCAACTTTTTGTTCAGTTAATCTTTTTTCTCCATTTAGATAAAGAACAAAAGCCGTATTGGATGTTTGCTGTGATGCTCTTTGCAGCTCTTGTGATAATTATTATCGTTGGAGGTTCACTTTGGATTATGAATAATTTAGACTATCGAATGATGTCATCTCCTAGTGCTATCAACAAATATATGGATAGTCAAAGCGGGCTCTAGGTATGCTAAGACCGTACTATCTTCTTATTAAACCAAGAATTGTCTATGGAAATGCCATAGCAGCAGCCGCTGGATTTTTATTGGGATCAAGGAATCATTTTGAATTAACTCTTTTTTTAGCTATGCTAGGCGGTATCTCTCTAGTTGTAGCTTCTGCTTGTATCTTTAACAACTTAATTGATCAGAAGATAGATGGCTTAATGCAGAGAACTTCTAAACGTCCTTTAGTACAAGGGACAGTTTCAGCAAAGAATGCGTTAATTTATGCAATCGTACTTCTTGTCTTAGGGGTTTTTATCCTTTCCTTTTATACTAATCTGCTTTCTGCTTTCTTAGCAATCAGCGGATTTTTCCTATACGTTGTAGTTTATAGTATCGCCAAACGTAGATCATTTTTAGGTACCATAATTGGTAGTATTCCAGGATCTATACCATTAACAATGGGATATTGTGCTGCAACTAACCGATTTGATGCCGCAGCTTTACTTCTAATTATAACCTTAGCACTCTGGCAGATCCCTCATTTTTATTCGCTGGCTATCTACCGACGTGATGATTACGCTAAAGCCAACCTTCCAGTTCTTCCTGTTGTTAAAGGCATAAGAGTAGCCAAAAAAGAAATTCTTTTTTATATAGTATTATTTATGATTTTCTCTTTAGGATTTAGTTTTTTGAGATACACGGGTTTTATATTCTTCACTGTGATGATTATTACAAGCTTAATATGGTTAGGTATAGGTCTTTTAAAATTTAAAATTAAAGAAGATAAAGTTTGGGGAAGGCTTATGTTTCGTCTCTCTCTTTTTACTCTGCTGATATTTTGTGCAGCACTTTCACTTAGTGGAATATTAACCCTACCTTAGAATATCTTAAGAATTTTTTTAAAAAACTGTCAGATCATAATTTTTATATAAACCATAAGTTCTACAGTTTCTTGGATAGAAGTGGTCTTACCCGTTCAACCAATCCCATAAAAGACAACAGATACTCCTTTTCAAAATAGGTTTGTTTCTTGCACATAAGCATAAACTCTCGTGAATATTATTTTAGGCGCGCAGTCAGCAGTGGTAACAATCTTTTACTATTTATTATATGAATAAGATTTTTTAAAAATTTAAGAGGTAACAATTTTCTAAAAACACATCATTCCTATTTTGTCTTTGGGCATCATAGGCTACGGTTAATACTTTGATTTTATCCCCTGCCTTAATTTTTAAATTACTGTTTAATAAGCTGCACGATACTTTTCCAAGGACAGTCGGATTATCAGTTACTTTAAACTGTACAACACTTTTTGATCCTTGTTTACTGACTGACTCTACTATTCCAGTTATATAAAGCATGGTTTTTGCATAATTACCATAAAAGTTATCGCTGCTCATATATTGGGCTAACTGTTTGGGTGTAGCTTCCTGCACTTTAAGGCTGGCATCCTGCTCTCCTATGAAATAGGCAAAACGAACAACTAAAATTATAAAGATGAGAATTAGTATAAAAACAGATACAGCTATCTTTTTTGATATCTTCATATTACGCTTTACGACAAACTTCAACTATATGATCTAATTGACCAAATCCCACCTTTAGTATTCCGTGTACCATGCAAGGAGCAAAATCATGATATTTAACTAACAAAACGAAAAATAATCCAAACGTCAAAATAAGAAGGGTTGTAAAATTTTGTTTAATAAACGTTTTGCTTTTTAAATGATCTCGATCTTTTACAGCCTTGGTAATAATAGGAATAAGATTTATTCCCACTGCTAAAAGCGGAAATATAATAACCCAGACAAACAAGACTGGAGTCCAATAAAGCGGCGTATGGGACAGTAGTTTATATACTGGACGGTTATAATGGACAAGGTCTCCTTGGATAATTCGTGATCCTAAATCAATACAAAACACAATAAATGCCGGTAAAAGGAGAATAACACCAAAAATGTTGTATTTATTAATATTAAATGTTTGCTGCATATATTTTTTTATTCCTTTTTTTTCTATTAAATCTACATGTTCCTTTAAAGCATTATTAGAAAGATCAGAAAATTGCCAGATCCAAAATCCAAATCTTATCTTTCCATTTGTTAAAATCTCCTCCTGATACATCTCATAGAATACAAGCCTCATCTCATTCCCAAATTTTTGTCTGTATACTTTAGGGTAAAAGCTTAAAAACAGGCCAAAAATTCTCTCTGCTTTTTTAGGTATTGAAATATTAATTGTTTCATACATAGGCTAAAGCAAGTTTTGCAAAAAGATTTTTCTGCCTTGCAATCTCAACCGCTTGGTTATATCTTTCAAGCTGATTATTGAAAATAGATCTTCCTTTTTCAGTCAGCTTGTAATATCTACGTCTTGCGTGCTCTGATGAACCTTCAACTATCAGTTTATCTTCAAGCATCCTTTTAATAGCCCCATACAAAGTCCCTGCACCAAGTTTTATCTTGCCATTTGAATCATGCTCAACCTGTTTCATAATGTCATATCCATGTCTTTCCTGTGTAGTAAGAGATAGGAGAATATAAAAAACGGGAAGCGTCAAAAGATTTGAATTTGAGAATTGTTTTCTTTTACTCATAATAAAGAATTATATCACAATGCGATATAATGTCAATGGATATATTAACATTCTCTATCTTTGTAAGATATATTTAATTAAAAAAATTTAACTCAAAAAGATTTTAAAAGATGAGGATAAATGAATATATTATCTGCTACAACATATTAACTTTTATTACAAAATATTTTCAAATAGAATGTTAATTCTTACCTAAAAGAAGATCCTTAACTCCTAAATCTTCCATTATCCCTCTTTGAAGAATCAAAACACTTTCACCATCACATCTCGCTAATTCCACAGGACTAGAGTCAAATCCAGGAATTCCTTCTAATAAATCTTCTGTACTAAAATATAAACGTCTTTTAGCTTTATACTCTCCTGGATATTTGAATATCCTAACACCCATATCCTTTATTCTATAATTAACATTCAATACCCAAACTGATCTATCATCTTTTGGTTTAGTTTTTATATTTTCTATTCCTTTAGGATTGATTCTTATCGCTTCTAATCTTGCTTGAGCAGACAATGGTTCATTATCATCATAATACATCCGAGGTACATCTCTGGGATTAACCTCATACCAAAAGACAGAAAAAGTATTCCCTGCAATAATTGGATCAGATTGTTCTGGAACTTTTGTTCTCCTCGCAAAAGATTCAGCTTGGATAAGGGAAACTCCATAAGCAGATCTTATCACTGACCTGCCATTTCTAATCTCAAAATCACTCCATTGTATTTCATTTTTTAACATGGATTTTAAAACATCCACGATTCTATACATTCCCGTAATTGATCTTTCTAAAGTATTATGTTGGTTTGATGTGAATCCCTCAGTTGATTCTCTAATTTGAAATAAAGTAACAAGATCTGCAACTCCTGATTTAAGAAAATCAGGGGTCAAATAATGCGAAAAAGAAGCTTTTCTTCGGTCCCTTAATTCCTGAACTTTTTTGGACGATGACTCTAGAAGCTCTTTTTCTCGTCCAGATAATCTCAGCGAAGGTGAATCTAATCCTTGCAAGATTGATCCGCCTATTCTATCGGGTGTTCTACTCATAAAAAAATATAAAATAAGATAAATTTTACTTTATCTTAAATAAATTATATGTCAAATCTCACTAGAAGTAAATCCTATAGTCCAAAACTACTTACATAAACAACCTCTTTGTCTCTATCCGAATGTAAACGTATAGGCTCTGATTCCTTGATTATTAAACTCAAGTCTTAAAATATGGCTTTCTACCTTGCCGTGTAAATCGACAATATTGTATAACCTATCACTGTCAATCTTTACTATTCCCCCTTTGACATCTGCTCCTTGATCTTTTGTACCAATTAATTTTCCATCTAGATAGACTTTAGCCACTCCTTCCTCTTGAGAGTTAGGCCTAAGAATAATATAAACTTTACTGGCTATAAAATTATAATTCAAAAGAGAGCTTTTCTCTGTGACAGCGGCCTCATCTGTAATATTCCATTCTCCCCCGAAACTGAAGCTGTTAAGATTCAGGTCAACTGAGAGTTGAAATTTTTGTATACCATTACTTAGACTTCCCAAAGGATAATAATATTGCATCCGCGCAGACCCTAAATAAGTCTCAGGAGAGATTGTATATGAAGGTGTCGCGTCTTCGATTGAGACTAAATTTGTTGCTACTTTTTTCCCTTTTTCCTCCAAAAGCGTCTGGATTGCTTTTTCCATTTGGTCATACTCCCCCTCTCCGAAATGAGTTCGCCTTATAATCCCGTTTGAATCTATCAAATACTCAGCTGGCCAGTATTGATTATTGTAGTTGTTCCAAGTAGCATAATTATTATCTTGAGCAACTGGATAGTGAATATTAAATCTTTTTACTGCATCTTTAACATTCGAAGTTTTATGCTCAAATTCAAATTCTGGTGTATGGACTCCAATAATTACAAATCCATCTTTTTTGTATTTATCGTACCAGCTGGTTAGGAAAGGCAGCGTTCTAATACAATTAATACAGGTATAGGTCCAAAAATCAACTAGAACCACTCTACCCTTAAGGTCTTTTATTGACATCGGTTTTGAAGTATTAAGCCAGCTAGTAATCCCTACAAAATCAGGAGCAATCATATAGGCGTTAAATAATCCGTTATTTGTACTCTGTGGAGATTTTATCCCCTTTAAGAAATCAAGCTGGTTTTGAACTACTCCTGTATTTTCAAATCCGTTTATCACAACTGAAAGCTCAGGAAATTGAGATAGGAGTTGAAGTTGGAGGTATTGATCATAGTTCGTATAAATTGCCAAGGCTGACAAAATCATCAATACCCCAAATATCTGCTGAATCTTTCCGGTATATTTATTTAAAGATCTAGCATGAGCTATAAAATTTCTTCCTCCTAAAGCAATCACAAAAAGAGGTATCGCTGCACCCAGCGCATAAAAAAAAGTTAAAATAAATACAAATATTGATACTTTGCCTGTTGCAGCAAGGGTCGCAATTGTTGCAAGTATTGGTCCCGCACATGGAGACCAGACAATCCCTAAAGAGATTCCGGTAAAAAATCCAGGTATGAAATCATTTGACTTGCCTGATTCTTTCTTTCCAAATCTACCTAAAAAATTCGAGAGTATTCCCTCAACTTTTCCTGATAGAGAGGGGATTATCATACTAAGTCCCAAAAATAAAATTATAACAACTGCCAAAAGACGTAGGATATTTGAATCAAAATGAAATATATGCACAAGATACGAAATAAATAGAGTAAAAGAAGTAAAGCTTACAACAACTCCTGTTGTTACACCCAATGCTCTTTGATAACCTTTTTTACCTCCAACAGTTGATGACAAAACGATAGGCAGTACAGGCCAGATACAAGGAGAAAGGATTGTCACAAGACCAGCAAGAAAAGCAAACACTAACAGCAAAATCATTCTTTTAGTATATCGTACTACGTGATACACCGACAACTTTAAATCATAACAAAATATTAATTATTTCTTTTAATTTATTAGATTTATTTTGATAAACTACTGCGATTCAAAAGGACAATGGCTGATATAATAAAAAAAATGATGGTAAAAAAAATAGAACAAAAAGCTATTCTATCAGTTGTATTTTTAGTCTTTATTTTTTTATTTTTAAACATCCTTTATATTTATTTTGTTCTTATCCCTCATGAACAATCTCTATCTTTAAATCTTCCTCATCAAATACACCTACAAGATCAAAAATATCATATAAAATACTGCAAATTATCTAATATCAGACATTATGTCTTCGATGCAGCGATTGCCTCTCAAGATAGGAGATTTTATTCTAATTGGGGTATAGATTTAATTGGTACGGCAAGAGCGATAATTATGTCAGTTATTACCGGAAGAAGGCAAGGAGCCAGTACTATAACCGAACAGCTTGCTAAAAATGCCTATTTTCAAGATAAAGATACCTTAAAGACTGATATTGAGACCAAAATTCTCTCTCTTTTTATTACCAACGATTTTAGTAAAAAATATATCCTTGAGATGTATCTTAACGATATATATTTTGGTAAAAATGCTTACGGCATATACAATGCCAGTACAATATACTTTCATACCACTCCGAGAAGTCTCTCTTTAGACCAAGCAGCTTATCTTGTGGGGATAATCAATGCCCCAAGTTATTTCGTGTCTCATTCAAGTGATGCTATCTCGGAGGCCGATATTATTCTTCAGCAGATGTATCAAAACGACTATATAACTTACCCTCAAATGATTAAAGCAAAAAATAGCCTTAACACTTATATTATCAAAACAATTCCAAGCTGAAAGTTTATCTCAGTCACTGTTCTTATTTTAACAAAATTACTTTTGATGCCTGGCCAATACTTCTAGCCTCTCTTTATATTCTTTCTCATTAATCTCTCCTTTAGCATAACGCTCTCGAAGGATATCCTCTGCAGATTGATGATCTTGCCAATATCTTCCGTGCCTATTCCATCTTCCAAAAAAAAGAAATGCTATAAACACCCAAAAGATGATCCATAAGAAGGGGAAAAAAGCAAATCCCCAGCCGTATCCAAAATTTCCCCACATCCCTCTCACCTCCTAGCTTAAGATTTTATAACATACAATACTGTTATCTGGATCCTATATCTTACCAATTTCTGTGTCAATGGAAAAAACAAGATTATTACAAAAGCCAGACTATTTTATTTATCACAAAGATTTAATATCCCGCCTCTGCCAGCACCCTCACAGGATTCCCACTATTTGAAAAAGATCCATAAAAAAAATTTGCCGAATTAGCAAGTAATCTCTTAGATATAACTAATTTAGAAACCTTGTCAGAAGTGCCTATCTTATCCCTTAAGCTTTTCGATCTTTTCAGATCTTCCCCTGTGATAGGGACCTCTTCAAATGCAGCCTTATCTCCAAAGGGTAATACTTGAGAAAAACCTTCTTTTATTCTGACTAGATTATCTTTTTTATCCACAAGTTCTAGCTCTCCTTTATCTGCTAAAACTCTCCACATCTCTTCTATAGCTGAAAGTTGAATAAGGGTCCCCACATAAGTTATGTTATCTCTCACTTTTTGAACAGAACAACCTAAAATTTCTGTATACCAATTCCTAACCAAATGAGGAAAATTGATTTCTGATAGAATCTCTGGATTAGACAATATCTCAGGGGCATTAGGCTTTCTTCCAATTAATGCATTTAGAGCAAAATCAGCTAGTACCATGTCCACACTTCCGCCTGGAAAAGGCAAATGCAGCAAATCTGCGCAAACTGGATTTTCAACTCCTCTAAGGCTTACATCTTCTACATCCACCCCAATATATGTTTTATCTTTGGGTTGAGACCTTATCCAAGATGCCCCCTCTGATCCGCATCCAAGAACCAAGCAAATATTATGTTCATTTGACATACGCAAAAAAGTGATAGCTAAGTTTAAATCAACCTTGGCTGCAGGGCAAGTGGGCCGCCTTTTTTGGGAGTTATTATCTCTGCTTTATCTGAGAGCATACCCATCACAAGTTGGCCTTGCAGAACTAATGCATTATGCGGATTACTATTCATATATCTATTTAAACTAATAACCTCTCCTTTGAAGTCAACTTTAGTATCTAATCCATATTTCATATCTAGATTATGTCTAAACCATTCAGTCAATCTTAGCCTTTTTTTAGATACATACTCTGCTGAAAATTTCATTGGAGGCAATGTTTCATTTAAAATCCAACCGCATACTTCTGTAATCTGTGGATCTGGAAATTCAGCTAAAGCTTTAATTAGCTGAGTATCAGTATGTGATAAAAGATACGGAAGTTGTAAAACGGCGGGAACTTCTCCACCTCTTCTTTGAATATATTGAAGGATAGATTGCTTAAGTTGATGCTCCATTCCTTGCATCATCGCTCCATAATAATAAAATCCAAAACCATAAGCACGAACTAAAGCTAATGCAAGCATTTGAGATGGATTAGTATATACAATTTCTCCATCTTTAGTTAAACGAGCTGATGAAGAAGGATCAAGTGTGTTCCAAGAGAACACAGGTTCAAAACCTTCAGAGTCTCCATCTAAAGAAACCATCTTTTCTGGATTTGCTAATAATTCCTTAAAGGTTTCAAGTCCATTAATAAGTCTTCTTTGAGCTTTTGGATCATTAATATCAGAAACCATAGAATTAGGCAGATCAGCCGAAAATACTTTAGCTGAATAATTATCTAATAAAGTATATCCAATTCGATCGACATCTAAGACATCTTGAGGCGGATTGATTAACCTGCCCAGTAGTGAACCCGACTTACCTTCTATGCAGTGAATAGCAAAATCTAAATGTTTATCAGAGATGCCCCATCGTGAAATTGTACGGCGCAAATTGTCATTTAAAGAAATAAAAGGCTCCTTATTAAACAAGCCTTTAGTGCTGGGGAATAAAACTTGCCTGGCTAAAGATTCCTCGTCGGCATTAATACCTAATTTAATTATAAGCGATTTTATCCTCTCTCCTCCGGCAACAGTATATAAATCATGAAGATATCCTATTAAACTCCCCACCCGAGCGCCAAGAATAATAAGTTCTTTTTCATTTTTGACCCCATCCATAAGTCCAGCTTCTTTAAAATCATTTTCTTGAATTCCCACAAAAGTTTCAGGATCACCATCTAAAAATGAATCTATCTGAGCTATCATCTGATCAATAACCAATAAAGAGTGATCTGCGCGAGTATGGCGATTAGACGCTGGAATATTCGGATGAAGGCTTAACTGGTGACGTCCATGAAGAAGCTGAAAATATCCAGTTTTATCCAAATGAGCAATCATACCTCCTCTTTTTAGGGGACGAAAATCTGGAAGAAAACTTAATCCAAAATTATCCTTTGGATCTGGATAATACCTGGCTCCGTTCATATGTTTATGCGCTAGTTGTCGAACAAGATTTGGAGGTAATGTGCGATAAAAATGTTCTGTAAAAAGAGGATGCAGATTAACTATTCCTACTGCTTTAAAAGGTAATTCGGAAGATATTTCTGTCCTCATATTTAAAGGGAGTATTACAAAAAGTTAATTTTTTGACAAGATATCAAACCGAACATAATCGATATTCCCCAACTCTGTTATTGACAGGATGATCAGGGTTAGATAATCTTAAATTAATGTTTAATAAATTAACTGATTTTAAATATCAAAGGACCGGAGTTCAAGCTTTAGGGTTTTATTTTGCCTATCTTGTTTTGATTATTTTAGTAAGCGTTATACTGGCATCTATATTAGGTCTTATTACAGGAAATGAAACTAACTTTGGATTTGGAGCAAGGATAGGTCTTATTACTTCGGTTATTTCTGTTTTATTAATTTGTTATTTAGTTATCAAAAACAAAAAATTGACCAAAGAGTTTTTATATATCATCTTACTCTTATGCTCTGCCATTCTTGCATACTTTGGAGGTGGAGTTTTAGGTTTAATCATTCCTTCTTACCTTACAACTAAAAAATTTTCTAGGTAATTTACTTAGGTTCCCCCTTGACTAAAAGGCGAAACTTACATAGAATCTTACAATTATGATTGAATTTGGAAACGGACATAACCCAGAAGATGTCTTAGTATTTGATGGGGATCGTTTTTCAGACAAAAAAAACGCCGCATTGCTCGGTGTACATGTTCTTACTGATAATGGATGGACTACTTACTGTGAGCATATAAAGCAAGTCGTAATTATACAGAATCCACCAATCACAATTATTTCAAGAGAGGGAGACCACGATAGAAGACTTGATGCAACTTACAATCATGAAAAAGATTTTGTAATAGTTGAACTTAAAGGTTATGATCTCTACCCGTCATTAGGTAACAAGCAGGTTTTTCCACAACCTGAATAATCTATAAATCTTTATAGAAAAAAGCTAATTTTTTCAAGATAAGTTTCTTTAACAAAATATTTATAACAATAAAATCATATACAGGCTTTGTAGGAAAACTTTTGTAAAACACAACAGTAATAATTCTCTAAAGTTTACTATCTCTTAACCAACACAATATAATATATATTGTGAATATAAACGGAAAATATGTTTTAATAACCGGAGCATCATCCGGTATAGGTCTTGCTACGGCAAAGCTTTTAACAGCCAAAGGAGCAAAAGTTGCTCTTGCTGCTCGATCAAAGGATAAATTAGAAGATATCTCAAAGTCCCTCCCCGGATCGATAGCTATTTCAGCAGATCTATCAGATGAGAATCAAGTGAAAAAGATGATTCAAAAAACATATAAGCGGTTTGGTAGAATTGATATTTTAATTAATAACGCTGGAATAGGTTATGACACTTTAGTCTCCAATATTGATACTGAAAAATTCAGAGAATTATTTGAGCTTAATTTAGTTGCTCCAATCGTAGCGATGAAAGAGGTAATCCCGATTATGGAACAACAGAAAAAAGGAGTTATTATAAATATAAGCTCGGGAACTACATTTATGAATCTTCCTGGAATAGAAGCTTATGCCAGTTTAAAAAGGGCTCTAAACGGGATCACTCTTACTGGAAGAGCAGAGCTTCAGCCAAAAGGAATCTCACTAGGTATTGTCTATCCATACATTACTTCATCAAATTTTTATAAAAACAAGCTAAGTGAAGAGCAAGACGGTGATAAACAAAGATATGCTCAAGGAGATACACCTGAGGTAGTGGCTGAAAAGATATTAAAGGCAATAAAGAGTGAACAAGCTGAGACTAGGGTTAGGCCCTAAAAAATTTTTAAAGTGTCCAGGGATAGGCTTGGGGAACCTCTTCCTTAAAGCAATAGAGCTTTCCTTCTTCCAGTTGGTTACAATATCTGCTCAAAACATAATTTATTTTAGACCTTGGAGATTTGTTATAGCTCCCAAACTTTTGGAACTGGAACATTAATTTTAATCTCAGATTTAGTAACTAGACCTTTTGGCATATGAGATTATCAAAGTTTTCGACTTACAAAACATTTTAATGCAAAACCTCATCTATCTCTGCTCCTTGAGTATCTAAATGATCTTCTATGAATCTACGTACAGTTTGGAGTTCAAATTTGTCTCTTGCAGAAATCGTGATTTGGAGAACCTCTAAGACTCTTTTAATATTAAATGTAGAGGGTCTGGTATTAATTCCTAATTCCGAAGCTAATGCTTCAGTGCTTGGAGCATCCGAAGACCAGGCTAATCTATCTTCAGGCACAAATATCCCTTCAACTGAGCTGAAAATTCCAGATATTTTTCCGCAATCGGATATAAATGGAGTCTGCCTGATGCCAATTTCTCCTACTCTATATGTAAATTTGGGATGTAATTCGGTTGCTACAACACATATTGTTCGAGCAGGATATTCTTTCTTTATCTCATTAATCATTAACTGGCTTTATTTTAAATCTAAAATAATTATTTTTAAACTAGATAAACCTCAAATTTCCATAGAGATACTTTATTAACTAAACACAAAAATTCTATCTTTGCTCTCTACTTTGAACGTCTAGTTTAACACCGCGATAAATTCCCTGATTAAGAAATGAGCTAATAACTCTTTCATTCTTACTTTTATTCATTTGAACGAGTATATATAGAAGAATAAATTGTTGTCAATATTTACTGTAAACCTAATTTAAACCATTCAGCCAATGGCTTATAATTATGCCTTTTTACCTCCTTTTTTATAACCTTTCCATCTAAGTCAAAAGTATAGATATACACTTCTCCGAACTGTAAATGCAATGAAGCAACCTTATCATCAGGAATATTCTCTAAAAATTTAACTAGAGCTCTTAAAGTATTTCCAGAGGAAACAATCAAAATATTCTCCCCATTTTTTAATACCGGAAGCAAATCGTTTTCAAAAAATGGAACCACTCTTTCATAAACCTGCTTTAGTGATTCACCCCCTGGTATTGGAAAATCCCAACCACGACGGATAAGCCAAAATTTTTCCTTACCAAGCTCTTTCTCGACATCCCATTTGATTCTTCCCGTGTAAATTCCATAGTCCCTCTCATCTAAAGCAGGACTAGCAGATACTGGTATAACCAAATTTAAGACTTTATTCATTTCTTGAAAGGTTTCTTTAGTCCGAGTTAAGGTAGACGTATATACTTTATCTATTTTTAAATTCTCGATTGCTACTGCTGCTGCACGAGCTTCAAGTCTTCCTTCTTCGTTTATGGAGATATCACTTCTTCCATGCCAACGGCCTATTTTGTTCCAATCAGTTAGTCCGTGGCGTACCAGTATTAAATAAGCCACCTATCCTCCTTTGACAACATTTATAATCTCTCCTTTTTCAAAACTTTCAATATTTTTTAAGGTCGTTTCCATAATAGATTTTTCAGATTCATCAGTATAAAAAGCGATATGAGGTGTAACTAAAACATTATTCAAATTAACTAAATCCTTTAGCAGTTGACTCTTATTAAGGTTATCTTCATCTTCTAAAACATCTAATGCTGCACCTTTAATCGAGCAATTTTTTAAAGCGTCATAAAGAGCTTCAGTCTCAATAATTGCTCCTCTTGCTGTATTTATGACCACTGCCTCTTTTTTCATTAAAGAGATATTTTCTTTATTTAGAAGATGCACTGTCGATGGATTAAATGGGATATGGATAGTTACTATGTCCGCTTCTTTTAACATGCCATCCAAAGAGTAATATTCAAAGCCTATCTCTTTTGCTGTCTCTAAATTCTGATAAACATCAAATGCTATAACTCTAAGACCAAACCCCGATGCTATCTTTGCAACGTGAGATCCAATCTTTCCTGTTCCGATAATACCAATAGTCTTTCCTTCAATTTGAGTTCCTTTTAACCCCTGATAATCGAACGTATAATGCATCTTAACTTGCTCTTTGGCTTGAGGGATATTTCTTAGAAGCGCAATAATCAGCCCAAAAGTAAATTCGGCAACTGTGGCAGGGCCATAAGAGGGAACATTACAGACTGTAATATTGTGTGCCAAAGCGTAATCTAGATCAATATTATCAACCCCGGCTGCTCTAATAACAATAAGTTTCAAATTAGGAAATAATGAAAGGATATTTTCATCCAGCTTGCTTTTTATAAATATGGAGATGATATCGAAATCTTTTACTTCTGGCAGATTATCTGATGTTAGCGGATGATTGAAAAGTTGAATCTCTCCTTTCAGATTTTGTTTAAAATACGCATTTTGTTCCTCATCCAAATCGAAAAAGGCAATCCTCATAAATTAATATTAACAGTCGGCATTAAAGTTTGGCAATATTATTTAATTCTTTTTTTCCAATTGATACTAGCCCAGATTGGTGCATAAAGGTCATCTTCTAAACCGATAGAAAGTTCTTCCAGCTCTTCTTTTGAAGGAGGAAACTTTTGAAACTCAACTTGAGGCAAATCAGAGATCAATGAAAGAGGTGTCTGTTCATCCCCTTCTCCCATGGCTACAACAGCTGCTGATGCAATACTATCTGCTATATTGGCTTTTTCTGACTTAAATGTCCTTCCAAAGATATCTTTTTTACCTACATAGTCATTTAATGCTTTAAATCCACTGTGGGCAATCGATATTCCCGTAACTCCCCGTCTTAAAGGAGTAGATTTGCTGTCTACAATCAGAACCCCTAAATTTTTCACTTTAAACTTGTTCATAAGATAATCTCTAATCTTATTTGCCCCTATCTGAGGATCTTTAGGCCAAAGGATATAGTAGCCGTTTCCATTAGACTCATCTACTCCAGAACTTCCTATCAGAATATTATTTTTAATTGTGATCGGAAAATTATAGTTTTCATTAAAAAGATAATAATCAGATTCCTCAAAGATTAAATCATCTTTATTTTTTTCTCCTATCTTAATAACTCTCTCCTCGCAGATAGCAACGATCTTAGAAGTTATTGCTAAAATAGATCTATCATCTAACTTGAGGATAGATTGATCTAATATGTCAAAGAGGTGACTGCCTAACACCACGGGTTTTACCTTTATGGGAATGACTTTCATAAAAATAAGGATAACAGCCGTTTACTTATTGTCAACACTGATATCAAGTTCAAAAGGAGCAAGAACTTGATTTATTGTGTGATCATCGTTTATTAATACTACCTGTTGAGTATGAGAAGAATCAGCAGCTAAGTTTTTAATATGTATCGCAGGGTGTACTGAACGCCAAAAATAATGTACAAACTCTGTTATTTGGTCATGAGTCATTCCTTCACCTTTTAGACGTAAAGACTCTTCCGCTTGATCACGCCATGAAACTGAGATCTGATAATTTGGAACATACAAAACATTCATAAAATCAAAAAGATTCCAAAGAGAAGTATATTCCAAAAGTTTTTTATTACAATCCTTGGCAAACTGAATGTGCTCAGGCGTATCCAGGGATGGTAAACCAGCATCAAAAATACTTTCATCTTCAACCATTCTTGCCCCCAACATCCAGCCGTCATAAAAGATAAAATCTGGTTTTTGGTCTATTTTTCTCCATTTATCTGCAGGTAATCTATCCCCATCCCCCCCAAATGCACCTTTATCATATCCAACAATTGAGACACTCTCACCATTCTTCATGAATTTAAGTAGATTAAGCTGGGATAAAGCCAAAGGGATATCATGAGTCAATCCCCGTCTTATAAACCGAGGGTCTTTACTCCGAAGTATGTCCAGCTGAGAATGAGTAATATAATGGTCATCTATTGATAAGCTGACAGTGATGTGGCCAAGATAATCAAGTAAAATTTCCAGAATTTCTCCTTGAGTAGTTTTACCGGCTCCTTGAATTGCAGAAACTCCCACCACCACTCCTTGATTTGGGTCTTTTGATTTTTTTAGCTGAATTAATT
Organism: Candidatus Daviesbacteria bacterium; assembly: GCA_027451625.1. Lineage (GTDB taxonomy): Bacteria > Patescibacteriota > Microgenomatia > Daviesbacterales > UBA10151 > DAIDIY01. Next base: position 15,513 of record DAIDIY010000045.1, read on the forward strand.
TATTTACAAAGGGTAAATAATATCTTTTAAGATCATGTTTTAAATGGCTCGGCAGAACCTCTGAACGTGACTTTAAGAAAGAATCAAAAATAAAAAAATCAGAATCAATATCAAATTTCACTGGTTGATCCATCTTCTTCTATTATACTTCAAAAATAATGTATCTAAACAAGAAATAGATTATTTACAAATGACTCTTTTCAGAAAATAGCTCAGCCCAACTATTTTTAATCAAACCATAGCCAACAGCAGATCCATGCTCAACTAATTGCTCTAACCCCGAGGGAACGTATCTTTCCGTTAAAGTGTCGACAAAGAGCTGTAAGTAGGGCTGATATAAAGGGATCACGAGATCGCTTCGTAATCTTCCTATTACTGACATATGATTTGGAAAAGTCATTTTGGGAAGACGAACATCAAAGTAGACATGCAAAGTCTCAGGGTTGCTTTCTCTTAATGCGCTTAGTAAATCTTTTCTATTTCCACATTCTATCTGAAATGCCTTAATAGTAGAGATAAATCCAACTAAAACAGCATCTGGGAAAACAGCAGGATAAATAATGTCAGAGCTAGGAGGGAAGATATCATCTACCCATCTTATTATTTGATAATACAATCCTTTTGAATAAGGAGATTCTGTGTATTTAAAAAACCGCATTACTGATTCAGTAATATCAAGAGCTCTTGAATAAGGATGTATGTTTTGTTTTTGAATGTCAAGGTTATACTCAAAGTTAAGTAAATTAAATGTCTGCTCTGAGATTAATGGTTCAACTACCCCTATTCCTTCATGACTTCCGTCTTGAGTCTCTTGACCTCCAGAGGGAGGGACTTTACCGCCATTACCTTCTTTAGACATTTTCGAATAATACCATAGATTAACCTATTAAACTAACAAACCAGCAAATCTTATTAAATAAAGACTTAAACTCTACCATAATTAAGCTTTAAAAGAAGTAGAAGTAGCATGCAGGAGAGTACTGCATGCTACTGAAAACTATTTGACTACATGCCAAACACCTGCTAATCCATTACCAGTTACCTCTCCCGCTTTAGTATCACCAGCATAGTAATATAAAGGCTTTCCCATCCATGTATATTGAGTGGTACCATCTGTCCTTTTAGTTACACCAATATTGGCTGGTAAAGTAGTAGATCCTGCCCCAGTTGATAGATAAGGAGGCCATTTTTGAGCGCAAACCCCATAACAAGTGCTGGTAGTACCAGTATCTTTATCATAGGTATATAAAGTCATACCTTTAGTATCAGCTAAAACGCTACCTAGTTTCGTAGACTCCATCATCGTAAGTGCAACAGCACTACTTTGAGGTGCTGATGTGGGCATCGTAGGAGCCATCTTCTGAGCTTCCATCTTGGCATTATCAATCTGGCTCTGCATCTCAGTCTGCAAACCAACCATCTGTTTAGTAAGTTTTGTTTTTTCAAAATAGTATCCTAAAAAAACTCCAACTATTAAAGCAGCAACAATAAGTCCCCAAGCCATTCCTTTGTTCATTATTTTCACCCCCTCTCACACTAAATCAAAGCATACCATGTACCTAATCTAAGTCAAGGAACTATTCTAAATATGATTTTAAAGCATTAGGACTAATTCTTCTTAGTTTATTTAAAGCTTTCTCTTCTATCTGTCTTATCCTTTCTCTAGTTAGTCCAAAAATCTTTCCCGTTTGCTCCAAAGTCATTATCCTACCATTATTTAAACCGAATCGGTATTCTATAACTTGACGTTCTCTCTCGGATAACTGACCAAGAAGCCTTTCAATATCGCCACTCAAAGCTGCGGATACGGTTTCATTAACCACATTTACATTCGGATCAGGAAAAAAATCTCCTAGGCTAGATTCGCTTCCTTCTCCTTCAATTGTTTCCATCGGTTCATCTAGACTTTGAATACTTGTAAAAGCTTCGAAAATTTCTCTTACTTCAACCTCGGATAATCCCACTTCACTTGCAATCTCAGCGTCTGTTGGATCTCTTTGAAGACTAGACTCCAAACCGCGCTGAGCTCTTAGAAGTTTATTATGCTTGTCATGCAAATGAACAGGAACACGGATAGTTCTTCCTTGATCAGCTATTGCTCTGGTAACAGATTGCTTTATCCACCATGTGGCATAAGTTGAAAACCTCAATCTTCTTGTAGGATCATACCTCTCCACAGCCCGACCAAGCCCTATATTTCCTTCCTGAATAAGATCAGCAAAACTGATACCTCGACCCTGGTATCTTTTTGCTACACTCACGACTAATCTTAAATTAGCTTCAAAAAGAGCATGGCTTGCCTCATCTCCTTCAGCTACGATAGTCATCAGAGATTGTCTATCTTCAGAAGATATAGTACATTCTGATAATATCTCTTTTGCTGCAATTCCTCCTCTTATTTTCTCTGCAAGAGACAGCTCTTGCTGAAGAGTTAATAGTACATTTCCTATATTATGTAAGTCGTTTAGATACATTGACTCTACATCAGCATTTGGAGGACTAATTTGTTCTCTACTATATTTTTTTAATGGAGGTTTTCTTTTTTCGACAAAAGGAAAATTGCTGACTCCTAAATCTTTGTCAGGTATAGAAAAGTATAGGTTAAAAAACTGCTCTTTCATAATAAAGCAGATTATACACAAGCGAGTTTAGCAGATCAACCTTCGTAAAAATTCTTATAGGCAAAGATTTATATTCTTTTTGACCCCGGTTTAACCGGGGTCAAAATCTTACTGACCCATCATAGGACCTCTTCTAAAATTTCCCCCTATAGCCACATTATCAGCAGTAACTGATCCATCTGGGTTAGAAGTTCCAAATATAGTTACAATTTTACCTGTTTGTAGGCTCGTCTGAGCGGCCTGTGTTGCTTCGGTCACATTTGTTTGAGGCGCCAAGACAATAATCTTACTACTACCATTAGGAAGTTTGACAGTCATAGTTTTACCATCATTTGATAGAATTGTTCCCCTAACAATACTATTATTTGGGCCGGCAGTGCCTCCAGCAAATCTAAAACGTCCTGCAGGCGAGGAAAATCTTCCGCTAAAACCTAAATTACTTTTACTTTTTTGATATAAAAATCCCCCATAAAATCCTGCTATTCCTACTGCTATTGCAGTTATTATTACTGCAATAATTACTTGATTCTTCATATTTTCACCTCCTTTAGCTTATAGAAAATTATTATTCATAGCGAAGAGCTTCAATCGGCTGTAAAGCCGCTGCTCTTTGTGCTGGATACCATCCAAATAAAACACCTATTCCAGCTGAAACGCCTATTGCTAAACCAATAGCAGATGGGGAGAGTACAAATGGAGATCCGGTCAAATTCGAAATTATATAAGAAGCGGCAACTCCAATCCCCATTCCAACAAGTCCACCGAACGAAGTAAGAATTAAGGATTCAATTAGAAACTGAGTAATGATATCTTTTCTTTTAGCCCCCAGTGCTTTCCGCAGCCCAATCTCGCGGGTTCGTTCAGTAACTGTAACTAACATTATATTCATAATGCCAATCCCTCCGACCAAAAGCGAAATAGCAGCGATCCCAGAAAGCAAAGCAGTAAATGTTCCTGTTGTTGAAGCAGCAGTATTTAAGATATCTTGCTGAGAAAAGATAGAAAAATCAGCCTGGGTAGGGTCTTGTATTTTATGTCTTGCTAAAAGCAAATAGCCTACTTGATTTTGAGCTTCAGTCATTACATCGGGGCTTTTAGCCTCAAGTGCAATGGACGAAAGATAATCAACTCCAAAAAGTTCTTTCATAGCTGTAGGTAAAGGAACCCAAATAATATCATCTTGATTCTGAAAACCTGTTCCTCCTTTAGATACAGTCTCCCCTACAACTGTAAATGTTTGGCCTGAAATTCTAATCGTCTGACCAATGGGGTTTACTCCGTCTCCCCAAAGGTCACTCACTACTTGAGGCCCAACTACAGCTACTTTAGACATAGAATCAACATCTCTTTGTGTAATAAATACTCC
>DAIDIY010000046.1 GCA_027451625.1 Candidatus Daviesbacteria bacterium
TATTTATTTTAGGGAACGTGTTTTTTATCTCTGCTTGGAATTTTTCAGACAAAGCTGTAGAGTACTTGCCGAAACCGCTATTTTGAGATTGAGCACAAAGAATATTTTCGTATCGCCTTATAATATCTTGCACTTCAACCCCAATTTGATTAAATTCATCTTGGTTGTCTTTAGGATTTTGAAGATATCTGTCATGAATAATTTTAAATTTATCAAAAAGTAAACGGTTTTCGTTAATCATTTTCAAGAAGACCTGTTTAAATTTAGCCTCTGACATAGGTATATATTTTATGTAGTTTTAAATGAAAGTAAAGATAGAAGAGTAAAAATGAAGGTGAACTTGCAATTTATGCCTAATTCATGCTAAAATTCTTTTTGCACCATGTTAAATGGTTCAGAAACGTAATATAAATTAAAAATTTCAGTGAATTGTGCGTCACTCTCAGTTAATTGATAGTGATACGACAATTTCAAATACAGCACAATTACTGAGTGAGATCCTAAGGTTTCCAAGGGACTCACTTTTTTAATGGTTTTAAATATGATTAGTTCATTATTAGGAACAAAAAAAGGAATGGCAGTTTCATACGATGCTCGCGGTAGACGGGTAGGAGTGACCATGATTGAAGTGACTCCTAATCTGGTTACTATGGTGAAGAAGAGCGGAGAGAAAGATGGGTATAATTCAGTACAATTAGGAACGGGATCTAGGCGAACAATAAATAAGCCTCTAGAAGGACTATTAAAAAAGAGAGGATTTACAGAAAGAGTGCAATATTTACGAGATGTTAGAGTAGATGAAGCAGATGTAAAGGAAGGTTCTGCAATATCTTTAAATCAAGTGTTTTCTAAGGGAGACTCTGTTAAAGTTACCGGAGTGAGTAAAGGTAAAGGATTTCAAGGAGGAGTGAGAAGATACGGTTTTGCAGGAGGACCTAAGACTCATGGTCAATCTGATCGTCATCGTGCTCCGGGATCTATCGGTCAAACAACTACTCCTGGACGGGTTTATAAAGGGAAAAGAATGGCAGGACATATGGGGATGGAAACTGTTTCAGTTCGTAATCTGGAAGTGATTGGAGTAGATCGAAAGAATAATATTTTAACTGTTAAGGGAGGAATACCTGGATACAGAGGATCTTTGTTGATGGTTACCCTGTTGGGAAAGATTAAGGGATACACTCCTCCACCTGAAGAGAAAGAGGAAGAAGAAGAACCTGAGAAAATAAATACTGAGAATACCAATGGAGAGCAGAAAGGTGAGTAGTTGTTAATATGCCAAGAGTTATAAAGAAGGCTGATAAGAATATTGAGGATACAAAAAAGACTAAGAAGAAGTCCGTATCTGCTGTGAAAACAAAGGTGGTTGAGAAGGAGTCAGATAAATTATCTGTACCGGTCTTTTCACTTATAGACAAGGGGCCAGAATCTATAACTCTGCCGAAACAAATTTTTGCTAGTAAAATCAACAAACCTCTTTTATCTCAGGCTATTAGGGTATATCTAAATAATCAGCTAGCACATCATACACACACTAAAACTCGTTCTGAAGTCACAGGATCGACTAGAAAGATTCAAACTCAAAAAGGTACTGGACATGCAAGACACGGATCGATCAGAGCTCCTATTTTTGTTCATGGAGGTATTGCAATTGGTCCCAAATCACGTAAAACAATTTTGGATTTATCTAAAAAAATGAGAAGATTAGCTTTTATATCAGCACTCTCGGATAAAGCTGCACAGAGTCAAGTTTTCGGAGTATCCGGATTAGAAAGTATTAAAGGAAAAACATCAGAGATGAAGAAGCTAACTGAAGAATTAGGCTCAAAAATGATACTTATTGTTATAGATTCTGAGAATAATCAATTACTTCAAGCATCTAGAAATTTAAAAAACATGACAGTTGTAAATGCTAAGCAGATTAATATTTTAGATATTATGAGGCATAATTCTTTACTTTTTACAGAAAATGCAATTACAAAATTAGAAGAAAGGTTGACAGAAAAAAAATAATGGAGACTGTTCTACATAACCCAGTGATAAGCGAGAAATCAATGAAGGCTGTTAAAGATGGATACTATACCTTTTTAGTTTCTCAAAGTGCAAAGAAAGGAGAGATTGCTAAATCTATAGAGGATAAGTTCTTAGTAAATGTGGTTTCAATATCTACTATCAGATATAAAGGGGGGATAAAGATGCAGCGAAACAGAAGAAGTTATTATAAAATTTCAGGTTTCAAAAAGGCTTTAGTAAAGCTAAAAGCAGGACAAAAGATTGCGATCTTTGAAGTCGAAGGAGCTAAAGAACCTACTGAAGAGCCTAAAGTCAAGGTCAAAGAGACAAAGAATATTCTAAGAGGGACAAAGGTCAAAATAGAAAAAGAACCCACACTGTCAACTCTAAATGAGAATAAAGTTAAAAAGATTGAGAACAAAACAAAAGCTTCTTTTGCTTCAGCTGAAAAGCAAGAGAGAACTGACCAGCAATTAGGAAAAGGAGAGAAACGAACAAAGAAAGGAAGTAAATCTTAAATATGCCATTAATTAAATATCAAGAAAAAACTAATACTCGTAGATTTGCCTCCAAGCTTGAGAGACCAAAGAAAAATAAAATGTCTCCCAAAGGGTTAAGACATATTCTGCCTAAAAAAAGCGGCAGATCATTTGGACAAGTAACGGTGAGGCATCAAGGAGGTAGGCATAAAAGATATTATCGGGAGATTGATTTCAAGCGTAAAAAGTTTAATGTTGAAGGGAAAATAGTAGCCTTGGAGTATGATCCTAATCGCAATGTCAATATTGCATTAGTCGAATATAGTAATGGGGATGTAAGCTACATTTTAGCTGCGAAAGACCTTTCTATTGGAGATCAAGTTGTAGCAGGAGAAAAAGTTGAGGTGAAGGTTGGTAATGCAATGAAGCTTAAAAATATACCAATCGGAACAGTTGTCCATAATGTGGAGTTGATCCCCGGAAAAGGTGGTCAAATAGGAAGAAGCGCAGGAACTGGATTAATTGTACAGGCAAAACAAGACCCCTTCGCTCACTTGAAACTCCCTTCAGGAGAGATTAGAATGGTACCTCTGGCATCTATGGCAACGATTGGAGTACTAGGGAACGAAGAATGGAAGAATATAAATTGGGGGAAAGCGGGAAGATTACGTCATTTAGGTATTAGACCTACAGTTAGAGGTACAGCTCAAGATCCTGAATCTCATCCTCATGGAGGGGGAGAAGGAAGAACAGGAATTGGCCGTAAAAAACCAATGACTGTCTATGGTCGGCCAGCTGTTGGAAGGACTAGAATTAAAGGAAAATATTCAGATAAATTTATTATAAGAAGGAGATATTCTAAATAAAAATATGGCTAGAAGTTTGAAAAAAGGTCCATACGTTGATGAGAAATTAGTAAAGAAAGTGTTGGCTCAAGGAGTTAAAAAAACTCCGATTAAAACATGGGCTAGATCTTCACAGATATCTCCTGAATTTGTTGGGAATACATTCTTAGTGCATAACGGTAAAAACTTTATTTCAGTTTATGTCACTGAATCAATGGTTGGACACAGATTAGGAGAATTTGCACCGACAAGAACATTTAAATCACATGGTAAGATGACTGATAAATCGACATCGAAAACATAACTATGGAAGTGATAAATATACAGAAATATATTAATAGTTCACCAAGAAAATTAAAGCTGGTTGCAGATATGGTGAGGAAGATGAAGCCTGCTAGAGCTCTGGAGACGCTGCAGTTCACTAATAAAGCAGCAGCGCAGCCATTGTCTAAAGCAATTAAGACTGCGATATCAAATGCAACTGTAAAAGGAATGAAGACTGAAGATTTATCATTTAAGTATCTAGAGGTTAATAAGGGGATTGATTTGAAAAGGATGAGATCTGCTGGCCGCGGTAGACGTCGATTATATTCCAAATCGAATAGTCATATCAGAGTTGTATTAACTGATGTGAATAAAACGGAGAAACCTTTGGTATCTGCAGACAAAAAACGAGTATTGAGCAAAAGACAAATAACTAAATCTTCAACTGAAAAAGAAACTGAAAAAGATCCTAAGCCTAACGTTAAATTAAAAAAAGAGAAGGAGACTGAGTAAAATATGGGACAAAAAATTAATCCAGTAGGATTTAGAATGGGGGATGTCGCAACATGGCAGTCAAGATGGTTTGCAGACTCTAAAAAATATCATGAATATGTAGCTCAAGATATAAAAATTAGAGAGATGCTATTTAAAAAATTGAAGCCAGCAGCTCTTAGTCGAGTTGAGATTGAGAGAGCGAGTAATAAACTTAGAATCCTATTATATGTTGGACGGCCTGGAGTCTTAATAGGTCGAGGCGGGGCGGGGCTTATGGAACTGAAAAAGTTTTTGATCAAAAACTTGAGCTTAAAAGATGAGAACAGCTTGGAGATTGTACCTATGGATCTTCGTTCTCCGGATCTATCTGCATTTTTGGTGGCTCAAAATATTGCCGAACAACTTGCTAAGAGGATGCCTGCACAAAGGGTAATGAATCAATCTATAGATAGAGTTATGAGGTCTGGAGCAAAAGGAGTAAGAATTGTACTATCAGGTAGAATTGGTGGAGCAGAGATAGCAAGAAGAGAATGGAAACATTCAGGTTCAATGCCACTGCATACATTGCGTTTGGATATAGATTTTGCAATTGTTCCAGCATTAACTAAATCTGGATATGTTGGAGTTAAGGTCTGGATAAATAAAGGTGAAAAGGAGAAAGGCGAATAAAGGAGTTTATATATGCCATTACTTGTACCTAAAAGAGTTAAACATAGAAAGATGTTCAAAGGTAAAAGAGGCGGAATAGCTAGCCGGGGGAATAATCTTGTCTTTGGTAATTTCGGACTTAAAGCTGAAGAGGCTGGGTTTATTTCTTCCAGGCAGATTGAGTCTGCACGGAGAGCGATGGCCCATTATACCTCTCGAGGAGGAAGAATTTGGATTCGAATTTTTCCTGATAAACCAGTTACAAAACACCCTGCTGAGTCGAGAATGGGCTCAGGAAAAGGTGATGTAGCCGGATATGTAGCAGTAGTAAAGCCTGGAAGTATAATCTTTGAGATGGGTTCTGTTGCAACTGCAACAGCTCAAGAAGCGATGAGATTGGCATCTCATAAGTTACCAATCATAACTAAGTTTATTACAAAAGAAATTTAATTTAAACAATAGAAAGGATAATTTAATTAAGAATATGAAAAAAAATGATTTTGCAGAAGTAAAAAAATTAGATATAAAAACTTTACAACAAAGAGTTAAAAAATTAAGAGAAGAGATTATGGATTTGAGTTTTGATAAAAAAACAGGTAAACTTAAAAACTCTAAATCAATTAAAATTAAAAGAAGAGATTTAGCTCAAATTTTAACAGTAACTAGTCAAAAGGAATTAATATCTGAGTTGGAGGAGAACAATGCCAAGAAGTAAACAAATTATTAAAACTGATAAAAAAGTGGAGAAGGTAACTGATTCAAATGGCTCTAAGCAAAAAATGAAAGGAAGGGTCGTATCTACTAAAACTGGTAAGTCAGTAACAGTATTACTAGAGAGAAAAAAGATCCATCCTTTATATAAAAAAGGATTTACTAGAAGTAAAAAACTTTTAGTACATGATGAATTAGGTGTCAATCTTGGAGATATAGTTGAGATCGTACAGACCAAACCGATATCAAAAAATAAACACTTTAAAGTGGTTAGGATAATTGGAAGTGATATAGTAACGGTAGTTACCGAACAACTTAAAAAAGAGGCCTCTGAAACTATTGCTAAGGTTCTTCCTCAGGAGGAGAAAAATCCTGAAGATCTAGAAGATAAAGCTAAAGAAGGCGCTGAAGAAGTAAAAAAGGTGAAAAAAGATACGAAAGAAAAATCAAAGAAATAAATATGGCTAAGAAAAGTAATGTTGTCAAAATAAAAGAAAAGTATAAGGTAAGAGAACACAGCCGATGCTTACGTTGCGGCAGATCACGCTTTATTTTAAGAAAGTTTGGGCTGTGTAGATTGTGTTTTAGAGAACTAGCCCATTCAGGTCAACTTCCTGGAGTAAAAAAGGCGAGTTGGTAAAGAATAGAAAGAGAGGAAAGATATAAAAATGGATAAAATAGCAGATTTATTAATTAGAATAAAAAATGGTTATCTGGCTTCAAAGAAAGAAGTCGCGGCTCCTAAGTCAAAAATCATAGTAGCAATATGTGAGCTGTTAAAGAAGGAAGGATATGTAAGTTCATATAAAATTAACGAACGAGATGTTTTGGTATCTCTAAAATATGAAAATCATCAACCTGTTTTACAAAATGTAAGCAGGATCTCTAAACCGGGGAGACGAGTTTACAAGGGTAGTAAAGGTCTTCCTCGAGTTCTTGATGGGTTAGGTATAGCCATAATTTCAACACCTAAAGGTTTAATGACTGATCGCCAGGCCCGTAAAGAAGGAATTGGCGGAGAGATTATGGCTTATGTTTGGTAAAAAGATACAGTAAACAAAGGAACAAGATGGTACAACATAGAACATATTTAAAAGTTGCAGATAATAGTGGGGCAAAATTTGTTCAGGTGATACAACCCTTAGGTGGATCTGGAAAGCGTATCGCAAGGTTAGGAGATATAATGGTTGGAGTAGTTAAAGGTGCTTTGCCTAATGGGCAAGTTAAAGATGCTGAGATAGTACGAGTAGTTTTAGTAAGAGCTAAAAAAGAAACCCGTAGACTAGACGGATCATATGTTAAATTTGATGATAATGCAGGAGTTATTATTGATAAAGATAATAACTTGCGAAGTACTAGAATTTTTGGTCCAATTGCACGAGAAGTACGGGATAAAGGATTTTCTAAAATAGCTTCGCTTGCCCCGGAGGTGTGGTAATCTATGAATTCAGGAAACAAAATTAAAAAAGGTGATTTAGTAAAAGTAGTAGCCGGAAAAGATAATGGTAAAGAAGGTAAGGTTCTAAGAGTAATGTCTAAGGAAAACAAGGTTTTAGTTGAGGACGTGAATGTCGCTAAAAGGCATATTAGGAAAATGGAAGGTCTTGAAGGGGGAATTTTGAATATATCTAAACCTATCAATTTAAGTAACGTGATGTTAATTTGTCCAAATTGTAAGAAGCCTTCCAGAGTTGGTTTTGAAGGCCACGATAAGACTAAAGTTAGAGTTTGTAAAAAGTGTAAGGAGGTTATTAAAGGATGAACAGACTTAAAGAAAAATATCATAAAGAGATAAAAGATCAACTAAAAAAAGAGTTTAAAATTCAAAATGAGTTATCTTTGCCTAAAATTTCTAAAGTAGTAATTAATGTAGGTGTTGGAGATGCAAAAGACAATCAATCTCTTTTGGAGCGAGTAGTTGAGGACCTAACAGTTATATCTGGACAGAAACCAGTAGTAACTAAAGCTAAAGGAGCTATTTCAGGATTTAAAATCAGTAAAGGACAGCCCATTGGAGTTATGGTAACTCTTAGAGGAGAGAAGATGTATGATTTTTTAGATAAAGTTATTAGTGTGGCTTTACCTAAAGTCCGTGACTTTCGAGGTCTTTCACGGACTGCATTTGATAAACAAGGTAATTATAACTTGGGTATAAGAGAATTAAATATTTTCCCCGAGGTTGGGTTTCAGGCATCAACAAGTGGAAGAACTCGAGGGATGGAGATATCGATAGTTACTAATGCTAAAAATTCTGAGGTAGGAAGGAAACTTTTGGAATTATTAGGGTTTCCATTTATGGAAGCATAAGAATAGCAAATATGAAAAAATATATAATTTTTGAAGAAAATAAGGAGAAAATATGTCAAGAATAGGTAGTATGCCAATAACAGTTCCAAATGGAGTGATATCGGAAATCTTAGGACAGAACATTAAAGTTAATGGTCCTTTGGGAGAACTTACTTTACAGATTCCAAATCGAATAAAGGTTGAACTGTCTGATCAAACTATATCCGTCAAAAGAGACAGTGATGAAGGATCTGTTAAGGCTTTGCATGGACTTATTAGATCTCTAATTTCTAATATGGTCTTAGGAGTCTCTAAGGGGTGGGAGAGGAAACTTGAACTAATTGGTGTAGGATATAGAGCTCAAACCATAGGAGATAAATTGACACTAAGTGTCGGATTTTCTCATCCAGTTGAGATTATTGCCCCAAGTGGGGTAAAATTTAGTGTTTCAGATAATACTAAGATTACAGTATCTGGATTTGATAAAGCTTTGGTTGGTCAAACGGCTGCAAGAATCCGTTCGGTTAAAGTACCAGAACCTTATCAAGGTAAAGGTATTCGTTTTTCTGGAGAGTATGTCAGACGTAAAGCTGGAAAAGCTGGAAAGGTAGGAGCTGGAGCTACAGCTAAATAATATAATATGAACAGAAAAGTACGTAGAATTAAACGTCACAAATCAATACGGAACTATATTAGAGGGACAGGGGAAAAACCAAGGTTGAGTGTTTTCCGATCTGGACAGCATATATACGCTCAACTCATTGATGATAATAAAGGTTTAACTTTAGTTTCAAGCTCTGATTTAGATATTAAAAAAGCGGGAAACAAAAATGAGAGAGCTTATGCAGTAGGTCAAAGTATTGCTGAGAAAGCATCAAAGAAAAATATTAAAAAAGTCATCTTTGATAGAGGAGGATTCTTATATCATGGAAGAATAGCAAACTTGGCAAAAGGAGCCAGAGAGAAGGGATTGGAATTTTAAAATGGAAAATCAGCAATCAGGGAATGAATATTTTGAAAAAGTAGTACAGGTTAATCGAGTTTCAAAAAAGACTCAAGGGGGAGATAAAAGGTCTCTATCCGTTTTGGTAGTAGTTGGAGATAGAAAAGGTAAGGTTGGTGTAGGATTGGGAAAAGGAGCAGATGTACAGACTGCTGTCAGGAAAGCGACTACGATAGCTAAGAAACATCTAATTTCGATTTCTTTAAAGGATAATAGGACAATAAATCATACTATTTTTATTAAAAGAGGAGCAGCTAAAATTATCTTACGTCCTGCAGCTCCGGGAAGAGGAATTATAGCAGGAGGAGCAGTAAGAGTAGTCGTTGAAGCAGCTGGTATATCGGATATCGTTTCAAAAGTTATAGGAACATCAAATAAAGCATCAAATGTTTATGCAACTTTAGAAGGATTGAAAAAGTTGAAGCCGTTACAAATGAATAGAGTTGGGACTAAAAAGCAAGAAGAAATAAAAATCTCTAAAGTATAAATTAGGAGATAAAAAGATGGACTTATCACATTTAATCAAAATAACAAAAACTGAAAAGAAAAGAGTTGGACGCGGAATTGGTTCTGGGAAAGGAAAAACTTCTGGTCGAGGTACTAAAGGGCAAAAAGCTAGAGAGAATGTTTCGTTAGGATTTATTGGAGGGACCTTGCCTTTTTATAAAAAGATCCCCTATCGACGCGGTTTAGGTAATCCTAAAAGGAGTCCTAAAATGGTTCCTTTAGCAGTGAACAAGTTAAGTGTATTTCCCCCCAAGTCTGAGGTTACACTTGAAAGCCTTATTGATCATAAATTAGTGAATGCAAGTAAGGCAGGGAAGTATGGAGTTAAAATTGTTGGAGGTGGAAGTATAGACGTTCCATTGACTATTCATCTTCCAATTACCTCAGCTGCTTTGAAAGAAGTTGAAAAATCAGGTGGAAGGGTGGTGAATGTATAGCCTTTTAGAACCGATTATTAATTCATTAAGAATTCCTTCTCTTCGTAAGAAACTCATTATCACAGCAATTGTCCTGATTATTTATAGAATCGTTGCGCATATTCCTGCTTCTGGGATAGATCTCGCCGCTTTACAGAATTTATTCCAATCAAATCAATTCTTAAATCTTTTAGATGTTTTCTCGGGGGGAACTTTAGGTAATTTCTCGATTATCTCATTAGGCCTTAATCCATATATTAATGCATCCATTATTTTACAACTTTTGACGATGGTCTTCCCATCTCTTGAAGCTTTATCAAAAGAAGGTGAGTATGGTATGAAAAAAATAAATCAATATACTCGATATTTGACTGTGCCTTTATGTGTTGTTCAATCGATTGGGGTATTTACTTTGCTTAAAAACCAGGGAATTATATTAAATATTAATCCCCTCTCAGTTCTAGCGTTGATTTTAGTCATGACCGCAGGAACTATATTCTTGATGTGGCTTGGAGAGATTATTACTGAATACGGTATAGGTAACGGAATATCTATACTAATTTTTGCGGGTATCGTTGCTCGAGCTCCAGTAGCCTTATTCCAAACATTTTCTTTAGTTGATCAGCAGCAAGTTATAAATATTATACTATTTGCTCTTTTGGCTCTTTTTATTGTGTTCGGAATTGTTTTCATCAATGAGGGAAGACGTCAGGTTTTAGTTCAGTATGCCAGGAGATTCGTTGCTGGACGAGAGGTTGGAGGATCATCTACTTATTTACCTTTAAGAGTAAATCAAGCTGGAGTCATTCCCATCATTTTTGCTGTTTCTCTCGTTCTTTTACCTTCATTTGGAGCTCAATATTTAAGTCGGGTTCCAATATCTTGGTTGCAAAATATCGGTAATTTTTTACAACTTAACTTTCAGATTAACTCAGCAGCATATGATGTAGTATACTTTTTTCTAATTATTGGCTTTACATATTTCTATACAGCGGTTATTTTTAATCCAACAAAGATTGCTGATGAACTTCGGAAATCTGGAGCCTTTATTCCAGGAGTAAGACCGGGGAGTGCCACAGCAGCTTACTTAAACTATATTCTTTTAAGGATTACTTTAATAGGAGCAATATTTTTAGGAATTGTGGCTATTCTGCCATCAATTATCTCTAATATTACCGGAATTACAACTCTAGCTTTGGGAGGTACAGGATTATTAATCGTTGTTTCAGTGATCCTAGATACTGCAAAACAATTTGAAAGTGGGTTAATAGAGAGGAATTATGAGGGATTCTTGAAATAATGAAGATTTTAGTGTCTGGTCCCCAAGGATCAGGTAAGACTACCCAGGCGATGATAATCGCCGGTAGATATAAACTGTGTTATGTTAGTGTTGGTGATATACTAAGATCTGAGTATAATCATCAGAGCCGAGTAGGTAAAGCTGCTAAGGAAGCATTACTAAGTGGTGAATTAGCGGATGATTCTTTGGTAGCTAAACTGGTTAAAAAGAAGTTGGCAGAAGAAAACTGTGAGAATAGTTTTGTCTCAGATAGTTATCCCAGGAGTGTTCATCAGTTGGAAGTTTTTAATCCTGCCTTTACTAAAGTCTTTTATCTTAAGGTGTCAGATCAAGAAGCTATAAATAGACTTTTAAAAAGGCATCGGGAAGATGATACTCCAGAGCTTATTCAAAAAAGACTTAGTATCTATCATCAGGTGACAGAGCCTTTATTAGCGTATTATAAAGCTCTTGATAAATTAATTGAAATTAATGGAGAGCAGACAATTGAAAAAGTTTCAGAGGAAATTGAGTTATATCTAAAGGAGATAGAAAATTTATGAGAGCTATCACTAATCTGGTACGAAATGATGAAGAGCTTTCTCTGATTAGAAAAAGTGGAGAAATCGCAGCTAAAGCTCTAAAAAAAATATTGGGAAACACTCACTCGGGAGTACTCTTATCTGATCTTGATTCAATTGGAGAAAAAGAGATTCTGAAAGAGGGAGGATATCCCTCCTTTAAAACAGTTCCAGGATATGATTTTACTACTTGTCTTGCAGTTAATGAACAGGTAGTACATGCAATCCCTAGAAAGATACCCCTTAAAACAGGAGATATCTTAAGTGTAGATATTGGAGCTATTTATAAAGGGTGGTATAGCGATCTAGCGTGGTCTGTTATTGTCGATGAGCAGGATTATTCAGGTGAAGATAAGAAAGCTAAGCAAAAGTTTTTAAGAGCAGGTAAAGATGCCATGTGGAATGGGGTTAAACAAGCTTTTGTAGGGAATCATATTGGAGACATAGGCAATGCAATGCAGAAAGTGGTAGAAGGATCGGGATATAACGTGGTTAAGAGCCTTGTAGGTCATGGTGTAGGAAGATCTTATCACGAAGAACCAGAAGTTCCTGGGTTTGGGAAACCGGGTACAGGAATGATGCTCCTGAAGAATATGACTATAGCAGTAGAATCAATATATACATCTGGTTCCGGTGATATTTATCAAGAAGAGGATGGATGGACAATAGTAACAGCAGATGGAAGTTGGGGAGGAATGTTTGAAATGACGGTAATAGTTAAAGAAAAACCAGAAATAATTACAGATTGGAGGAAAGTTTAACAAAGGCATCCTGTAGTGTTGTATTTTACGCTGGCTTTTGTTAAAATTATATAACTTTGGATAAAGATACAATCAAAGTACAAGGTAGAGTAATTGAAGTCTTACCCAATACGATGTTTCGGGTAGAGATTGAGAGGTCTGAAGGTCTACCTGAACTAGTAGGACGAGTTATATTAGCTCATATCTCTGGTAAAATGAGAATGCATTATATTAGATTATTGGCAGGAGATAGAGTAGATCTTGAGATGAGTCCTAAATATGATTTAGATAAAGGTAGAATTACTTTTAGGATCGGTCGATAATTTTTATTTTACCTTTGATTGTTTGCAAAATTAGTTAAGATAAAGTTAATAGTAAAATATATGAAAGTTCAAGCGAGTATAAAAAAAAGGTGCAGCTCATGTAAAGTAGTGAAAAGAGGAGGTAGATTATATATAATTTGCTCTCGTAATCCTCGGCATAAGCAGAGGCAAGGTTAAATTAATATGGCTAGAATTGCAGGTGTAGAATTACCATCAACAAAAAGAATAGATATCGGCCTAACATATATATATGGGATAGGAAGATCTAATGTAGAGAAATTAATCAAAGAATCAAATATTGATGGAACAAAAAGGATTAGCGATTTAACAGAAGAAGAGATTGGTCGTATCGGTAAGGCTTTAGAGAATTATGTAGTAGAAGGAGATCTAAAGCGGGAAGTCAGCCAGAATGTGAGAAGATTGGAAGAAATTGGTGCATATAGGGGTATAAGGCATAGAAAAGGACTTCCTGCCAGGGGGCAAAGGACAAGGCATAATGCTAGGACTAAGCGTGGTAAAAGAAAGACTGTAGGTACAGTCAGAAAGGAAGTAGAGGCTGCAAAATCTTCAAGCAGTAAATAGAGTTTAATATAGAAAAATATGGTTAAAAAAGAGATAAAAACTGAGATGAAGAAAAAAGTTAGTGCCAAATCTTCTAAATCAGGGACGGTAAAACAGATCCCCGCTGGTAGAGTATATGTTACTGCTACATTCAACAATACGCTGGTAACTTTAACTGATCATCAAGGAAACACCGTTGGATGGAGCTCCTCGGGAGCATCAGGTTTTAAAGGGGCAAGAAAAGCAACTCCATTTGCTGCAATCACAGCAATAGAGTCTTTAGCCAATAAGGCACGGAGTGTAGGTATGAATATGGTTGAAGTCTATATCAAAGGTCCAGGACCAGGAAGAGATGCTGCGATTAGAGCTTTACGGAGCAGCGGTTTAAATATTTCAATGATTGCTGATGTAACTCCGGTCCCATATAATGGTCCGAGAGCTAAAAAGAAAAGAAGGGTATAGAAATCTATAAATATAAGATATGG
This sequence comes from Candidatus Daviesbacteria bacterium, assembly GCA_027451625.1. Classification (GTDB taxonomy): domain Bacteria; phylum Patescibacteriota; class Microgenomatia; order Daviesbacterales; family UBA10151; genus DAIDIY01. The sequence goes on from DAIDIY010000046.1 coordinate 13,637, forward strand.
CAAGATATACAGGACCAAAAAGAAGATTAAGTAGACGAGAAGGAGTTCCTCTATTTGGAAAAGATGCCTCGTTTTTAGAACGAACTGGGGCTGTACCCCCAGGACAGCACGGTAGAAGACGACAACGACGTTTATCAGAATATGGAATACAGCTTAGAGAAAAACAAAAAACCAAGAGGATGTATGGACTTCTGGAAAGGCAATTTGTTAAATATTATCAACAAGCGAGTAAAGAGAGAGGTAATACAGGCAAGACTCTATTACGATTACTTGAGATGAGGTTGGACAATGTAGTATATCGTTTAGGATTCTCTCCATCGCGACAAGGTGCTAGGCAGCTTGTGACTCATGGACACGTTCAAGTAAACGGAAAAAAGGTAAATATTCCTTCATTTCAGGTGCAAGAAGGAAGCACTATTGCAATTTTAGATAAAATGTTAGATAATCCATTAGTCAAAAAGAGCTTAGAGAAAACAGCTACCTTGCCGGAATGGCTTGATCGTAAAGCTACAGTAGGCAAGGTTTTACGTTATCCTAATCGTGAGGAGGTAGAACAAGGTATTTCGGAACAATTAATAGTAGAATATTATTCTAGATAATTAAAGATTAAATAAAAATAAAAGTATGATGAATTTTAAGATTACAACTGAAAAACAAACAGATAACAAAGGGACTTTCATTCTTGAACCTCTAGATAAAGGTTTTGGGCATACAATAGGTAATACATTCCGTCGAGTTCTGCTATCTTCTTTGGAAGGATCAGCTATTACTTCTGTAAAGATTGAGGGGGTGTCTCATCAATTTTCTACTATAACAGGCATATCTGAAGATGTCATACAGATGATCCTTAATCTTAAAAAAGTTCGTTTAAAAATATTTGGAGATCAGCCAATTAGAATGACTTTACGTGCTTCTGGAAAGAAAGAAGTTAAAGCTGAAGATATAGATACATTAGGAGCGGCTGAAATAGTTAATCCAGAACAACATATAGCTACATTAACTACTCCTTCAGCGAAGCTGAATATTGAAATGTACGCTGAAAAAGGTGTTGGGTATGTATCTGCGGATGAGAAAAAGTCATCCGAAATAGGCCTTATGCCAATAGATTCAATCTATACTCCGGTAACTTTTGTCAACTATATTGTTGAACCTACAAGAGTTGGGAGAAGTACTAATTTTGAGAAAATTACTTTGGAGATTACCACAGATGGAACTGTTAAACCGGAAGATGCATTATTACAGTCTGCAAAGATGTTAAGTACTTATTTTAGACAGGCATATGAACCAGTATTCGATGAAGAAGAAGCTCCTAAGCCAGCTGTTAATGATGCTTTAATGAAACTAAGCGTTGAGGAGCTAGATCTTCCAGTCAGGATTACTAATGCACTTAAAGCTATTGATATTGATAGTGTAGAGAAATTAGTGACGACGTCTAAAAACCAATTGCTAAAGGCAAAAAATTTAGGTGTACAATCTATTAATTTAATCTCTCAAAAGCTTGAGGAAAGGGGTTTGACTTTAAGTGAGGCATAATGTTTATGGTAAACACCTTGGAAGATCTAACAACGAAAGACTAGCCTTATTTAGAGGACTAGTTCGAAGTTTATTCCTCAACGGATCTATATCTACCACAGAGCCAAAAGCAAAAGCGATAAAAGGATTGGTTGATAAATTAATAACCGCGGGTAAAAAAAATAATCAGGCAACTAAAAGAATCATTACTTCGTTTTTAAGCGAATCTCAAGTAGAAGATAGGCTTATGAAAGAGATTGTTCCAGTCTATTCAGAGAGAACATCAGGATTTACCACAACTACAAAATTGGGTAGAAGAGTTGGAGATGGAGCGATGATGGTGAAAGTAAGTCTAATAGAAAGTGGATCTAAGGAGAAGAAAGAAATAAAAAAAGAAGGAAAAGATAAAAAAGAAGAATAAATATGAGTACAAATATCCTGTCAGCTAAAGATATTAAAAGAGATTGGAAATTGGTTGATGCTAAAGATCAGATTTTAGGTAGAATGGCAACTCAAATTGCTTCAATGCTAATTGGAAAATCTAAACCATCGCGAGTCCCATATTTAGATAGCGGTGATTATGTTGTAGTTGTTAATGCAGCTTTAGTTAAAACTACTGGTAAGAAAGAAGAACAAAAAGAGTATTTTCGTCATTCAGGATATCCCGGGGGAGATAGAAAGGAAACACTTGCTAAAATGAGACAGAAGATGCCAGAGTATATCATCAAACATGCAGTCTGGGGGATGATGCCTAAAACTAAACTTGGTCGTCAGATGATAAAAAAATTATATGTAGTAGCTGGAGCTGAAAATCCTTATCAAGAAAAGTTTGCGAAGAAATAAATCTATGACAAATAAAGTAGTGAAAACAGTCGGAAGACGTAAAAGAGCTGTAGCTAGGGTAAGATTGGTTGAAGGGAATGGCCAGATAATGATTAATGGTAAACCTGCTTCAGAAGTATATCGTGGATTAGTTTATCAAAAATTATATCAACGTCCCTTTGAAGTTACAAAAACTTTAGGTAAATATACAGCTACAGTTAAAGTTTTTGGTGGAGGATTATCTTCTCAAGTTGAGGCAATAATGCATGGTCTAGCAAGATCTTTGGTTTCAGTAAATGAAGAGTATAAATTACCATTAAGATCGGTAGGATTACTGACTCGTGATCCAAGAGAACGTGAAAGAAGAAAATATGGTTTAGCAAGAGGTGCAAGAGCAGAAAAGCAATCTCCTAAACGATAAATCCTTTGTCTATTGTGGCTCAATCATATTGAAAGAAATTGAGATCTTCTATTAGTTCTTGAAATTTTTTAAATTGTACCTGGCCTTTCTAAAACAAGGTTAGGCTGGAAGGCTTTTAAGAAGTACAGAAGCTCGACGAGCAAGTTCGTCTATTTCTTCCTCAGGATATTGATTTGCTGCAATTCGTGCTCTTTTGAATATATCGTCAAGTACTTGAGGGGTTGTTTCCACACGGCGTTGTCCCTGTGTTCTGTAAATAGCATAAACAGTATGAAATGCACATAAAGCTGGGTCAGCTCCTTCTTGTTTTACTTGAATTTTTGTTCCTAATCTTTCCGCCATATGGTTTAAGGATTTTAACACAGCAGATATTCATTGTCTAGGATAATTTTTGGACTTAAAAATGATTTGTTTTAGAAAAACTTGCATAAAGATACAGTTTTTGTATTATTAATTAAGGACTTAAAGAGTCCAGAAAGAGGGGTGAGGCTTGCTATGGCCAAGAAGAAAAAGAAGAAGTAGATTTTCCCGAGAGAATCGGGATAACCTCAAAAATGAGGTACGTACCTTTAAAAGGTCTTTTCCTGCCTAGAAGGCTATCGAAGAGACCTTTTTTTTGTTACAATATTAATAATATGAAGTCTTCTTCTAAAGGTGAGAGTAATCCTCCTTCTGGACTCATTTTAAGACGTTCTAAGACTAATCGAGTTCTTGCTGGAGTTTGTGGTGGAATCGGAGAGTACTTAGGGATCGATCCGACTATTATAAGGATTATATTTATCATAATTACTGTTTTTGGAGGATCAGGAATAATTATTTATTTAATTTTATGGTTAGTTATACCCTCATCAGATTCTAAAAATAGCTTTTCCGTTGATGCTTTAAAAACTGAAATTAAAGGACGAATACAAGATTTAAAGGAAAGCTCAGAGTTTAGAGATAGGCAGCACTCTAGATTTTGGTGGGGTCTTTTATTGTTAGTAGTTGGAGTATTAATATTATTTAATAACCTAGGTCTTTTAGATCAAGTAGATCTTATTAAGTATTGGCCTCTCCTTTTGATAGTTATGAGCTTTTTAATTATATTTGGAGGTAGATGATTACTCTTTCTGATTTTAAAAATATTGAACTTCGGGTAGGTACTGTATTGGAAGCACATACCCTAGATAATTCCGAGAAATTGATAAAATTAATTGTTAGTTTTGGTGAAGAAAATCCGCGTCAAATATTAACCGGAATGAAACAGTGGAAATCTGCTGAATCTTTTATAGGTAATCAATATTTATTCATTGCTAATCTTGAGTATCGAACGATGATGGGATTTGAGAGTCAAGGAATGATTTTAGCTGTGGATGGGGAGAATAACGATCCGGTATTATTAGTTCCAGAAGAAGCGGTTCCCCTTGGGGCTAAAGTTAGATAGTTAAAATCCTGTATTAGTGTCCGCTCATATCCCAGTCTCTACTTATCGAAGAAAATCTCTCCATTTTTTTACGAAAAATATCTTGGATCTTTTTCAACGACACTTCATCTTTGGCTTCAAATCTAAGAACGAGTGTAGGTGTATTTGATGAAGCACGAACGAGCCCCCATCCTTTGTCGATATATACTCTGGCACCATTTATATCTACTACTTTATATCCATCTTTTTTAAATTCTTCGGTTAAATCTTGAACGATTTTATATTTTTCTTCATCTGTGGTTTTTACTTGGATAGTTGGAGTAGAAATATAGTAAGGAGTACCGGAAATAACTTTGGACAAAGGTTTGTTTTGTTTGCTTAGGTACTCCAATAGTTTCAAACTAGCAAACATTGCATCATCGAAGCCGTAATACCCTTCTGCAAAAAAGATATGCCCGCTCATCTCTCCTGCCAATGCTGCCTTTTCTGATATTAGTTTTGCCTTAATATATGAATGGCCAGTTTTCCACATAATTGGAACCCCTCCATGGATCTTTATATCCTCAGGAAGAGATTCTGAAACTTTCACATCAAAGACTATTTTTGCTCCAGGGTGTTTTTCCAATATTGACCTAGACAGTAGGATCAGATATCTATCTGGCCAAATGATATTACCTTTTTCATCAACTAGACCAAATCTATCCCCATCTCCATCGTAGGCAATACCTAAGTCGCAGTCATTATCTTTGGTTTGTATTGAGGTATCTTCCATCATTTTAGTCCCGTCTGGGTTAGGAGTATAGTTTGGATAAGTTGGATCAATATTAGTAAAATGTTCAATTACTTTACATCCAACTTTATTTAGAAGTTTTGGCGCTACTAGCCCGGCAGTTCCGTTTCCCGTATTCACTAAAACTTTAAATTTCTTTGTGATCTCTACTTTAGAGTTCAGATCCTCAAGATATGAGTCTAGAAGGTCTACTTCTTTTAAAGTACCTGTCCCGGCAACGAAATCTTCATTCTGAATAATTGTATATAGTTCAATTAACTCATCTGTAAGGAGAGTTTTTGATAAATCATCACCCAATTTAACTCCATTCCATCCGGCTGGGTTATGACTTGCGGTAATGATCACTAATCCCTTAATTTTTAAAAAGTGTTGGGCCCAATATCCCATTGGAGTGATAACATTTCCTATATCTGTAACATTAATTCCTGATTCTAATAGTGCTTTTTGTATTTGATCATGGAAACTTTTAGAAGTAGCTCGTACATCATGACCTAAGACTGCTTCGTTGATACCTCGCTTAGCAAGATAAGAACCAAAACCCCTTCCAATGTAATACATAACTTTATCGTTAAGTTCATCTTCAGCTTCTAATCCGCGGAGATCATATTCTCGAAACATTGTTCTTTTTAAAGTAGGCATATTTGTAATTTAGAAAGCAATTAACTTTATAGCATTTTTGTAAGTGGATGTAAACTAATTTATAAAGAAGGAACTCAGTTGTAGGGTAGGTCCGAGAAGCTTGTGACAATAACTATTGTCTTTACAACGTTTAATCCCCTTCAGTGGTGGGCATTTAAATGCCTCAAGGTAATTGACTGATCAAATAAAAATATCACAGTCATTCCTACCCCCAAACCTGAGTAGCTTAAATATTAAAGAGAAATAGAAAGATTTATAATAACTTTAGGTAAGTAAAAAGTAGGATAAGATTTTTATAGAATAAATAGAAGAAAATTACTTAATTTGAGATAAAATTGAAGGAATTTTTTTAAAACTTGTTTCTAATTGTTCCTTCATATGACCATTCCGTAAAGCTGCAGCCGGGTGATATAAAGGTAAGAGATGGATTGTTTTACCGCAATAATTGATTTCTTGCAATCTTCCTTGGATCTGAGATATCTTGATGTCTGGGTAAAATATGCTTAATGGAACTGCGCCTAGAGTAATAATTAATTTTGGACAAATAATATCTATCTGTTGATTGATATAAGGTAAAAAAGTTTTAACTTCTTGAGGAGTAGGAGTCCTATTTTGTGGTGGACGGAATTTTACAATATTAGAAATATAGGTTTCATCGCGAGGTAAATTAATGCTTTGTAATAGTTTGTCTAACAATTTACCAGCAGCTCCAGAAAATGGTTTACCGGTTAGATCTTCCATCCGTCCTGGAGCTTCACCTAAGAAAAGAATTTTTGCATTTGGATTACCTTCTCCAAATACTAGATTTGTTGCATCTTTTCTGAGAGGTAATGTTTTGTCTAATTCAATGAGCTCTTTGAGCTTTTTTAAAGATGTTGCCTTATTCACAATTGAAAATCATGATCTATATTTATAAAATCAACTTTATTTTCTTTTGTTTGATATACGGCAAAAGTACCCTGAGAAATACTTCCCTTTATAATTCCACAAACAGGGCCAGGGTTACAAAGTATTTTTCCATCCATAAAATCCAGATATTTGAGATGATCATGCCCGTAAAAAACAGCATCATAAACACCAGTTTCAAAAAGTAGCTTGGCGTATTTCGGATAGTGCGTAAAGACTATCCTCTTATCATCTAAAATAAGTTCATGATGCTCTTCTCCTAAAGTTTTAAAATAAATTTGATTATTGGTAGTTGAGATTAGACCACCTTGGTCTCCATCATTATTTCCAAATACTCCATAAATTGGCAGATTAACCTTAGCTAAAAAACGAGCTGTAAACGGCGCACAAAAATCACCGCAACATATAACTTGATCAATCTTTTCCTCTTTAAGGTATTTTAATGTCCATTCTAGATTTTTTAGATTGTCGTGTATATCAGAAAGAACTGCAATTTTCACATTTTTATTTTATCATATTGGCACCTGAGGGGATTTTGATTACTTTAATAGCTTTAGATAGCAAATTTTACATTTAAGTTATATCTAAACGAGAGTAAAAGATTTTTTTAGATTGGCAGGTGCTACAGCATCTGTTATAAGTATATCAGCTGCTAGTTTTAAAAGTGGTAACTCTTCGATTTTATTTTTTATAATCTCTACTAATGGTTTCAGTGAGGCCATACCTTCACATTTAATCTGAGTACTTCCAAATTTAGAGATTTCAAGTCCAGCTCTGTAATTTCGTGATTTATTACTAAAACCCGTTGCTATTAGGTCACCTATTCCCGCAACGGAATAAGATGTTTTTGGATCTGCTCCTAAGTAAAATGTAATCTTTGACATTTCAGATAAAATTTGAGTGGTAATATATCCTTTAAAGTTACTACCTAGCTCTAATCCATCAATTGTTCCCAGAATGAATGCATAGATATTTTTTAAAACTCCATTTAGAGATACCCCAAGGACGTCTTCTGAATATTCAATCTTTAATAAGGTATCTTTAAAAAGATCATTTATCATTTTATATGTATGTTTGTTCGATGTGGCTACTATAGCTTTAGTAGGTAAGTTGTTCATAAGTTCATCTGAGAGCATAGGACCGCTTAATATAGCGGTATTTTTGTTTTGAGGTATCATCTCCTCTAATAGTTGGTTTGCAAAAAAAAATGTCTGGGAGTCGATACCTTTAGTTAGACTTATAATTACTGTTTTATAATGTATTTTAGGGGCTACAAATTCTAATCCAGACCTAATTCCCCATGATGGTAAACCTATAAATAAGAAATCAATTTTTGAAAAAGTTTGAGAATCGGGAAGACCTAAAGGATTATTATTATTTTTATCAATTATTATAAAATTTAAGTTTCTATCTTCTAAAATAAATTTAATAGCTTTACCTATTTTCCCAAAACCTACTATTAGACAAGTTTTAGACATGGAGTTTATTATTTCATACTTTCTAAGTTGTTTAAATTATTATCTTTTATTGGTTGATTTTTAACACTAATATTTGTAATCTTATGTGTAATGAAACTAATCTTTAGTCTGCTTTTAAGTGGACTCGCAGTATTACTATCAGCATATCTTTTACCAGGAGTTCGGGTTAAAGATTTTTGGACAGCCCTCATCGTAGCCATAGTTTTAGGAATTGCTAATGCCATTATTCGTCCTATCCTTTTATTTTTGACTCTCCCAATTAATATTTTAACTTTGGGTCTTTTTACTTTTGTAATAAATGCTCTAATGATTTTATTGGTGTCATCGGTTGTTCCTGGATTTATTGTTAGAGGTTTTTTCTGGGCTTTGTTATTCAGTTTAATTTTGTCTCTAATTAACCCTATTCTTCATTCAATTTTAGATTAGACTAATATAGGCTGATGGAGTCTCATCCAAGAGATGATTTGATCTAAACACTGATTTGGATCTAAATTTTCACCCTGAGAGGGGATAAAGGAACCTCCAGCTGATCTATCATGTCCACCGCCTTTTAATCCAAGATTCTCAACAAATAATCTAACATTTACTCCTTCCAGTTGAGAGCGAAGAGACAAACTTACACTTCCATCTGAGCGCGGAGTAACTGTAAATGCCCAATGTACTTTTATTAAACTTCTTCCAAATAAATAAATAAAAATTTTACCGCCTTGACTTAGCTCTGAATCTGTTAAGGTGTTCTTTAAGACAAATTCTTTGGAATATAAAGAAACCATAACTTGTGGCCAATCTGGAATCTTTAGTATGTGAGAATTTTTAGTTAATTCTTGAATAACTAAAAATATTCTTTCAGAATAAGCAGCATATTTCGACTTTAAAAAACTAATATCAATACCTCCTTCATTTACAAGTCTTTGGACTATTGGAAAAATTGAAGATTTTGTTGAATCTATAAACTCTAAATCTCCGGTATCTCCTAAAATTCCAAATAAGGCAAGCTCTGCCGCCCTTTTATCAATTTTTTTTAAGTCGGATAACAATAAATTATATAAGATTTCGCTTGTTGATGTAGCAAGGGGATTAATAAGTTCTAAATCAAATTTATCTGGTTGACTTCTATGGTGATCGATACAAACGGTATTTATCTTGAAATTATTTATGATAAACTCTTTTTTAGTAAATCGATTGAATGTATTACCGTCGACTAATATTAGTAAATCAAATGTATGAAGTTCTATTAATATATTCTCAACAAATTCAACTTTGTCAAAATTTTGGAAGTATCCCCAGCCATATACATTCTCTGACTCGTAGATGATACGGATGTGTTTTTGAGGATAAGACTTTTTTAATTGTGTATAAAGAAGGAGGACTGAAGCCATGGAGTCTGGATCAGGGTTTGTATGAGAGGTAATTAATATTGATTTGGCTGAATCAATATATTTAAAAAATTCATCTTTAAATTTAGAATCAACTCTAGTAAATGTTTTCATGGATTTTTTTATCCTTTACTTTCTTAAGTTTAATAGCGAGTTTTTCAGTCTCTTCAAGAAGACTCTCTACTTCAGATAGACCTTTGTCCCAAAATTTTTTATCTGCAATATCTATTCCTAATTTAAGAAAAATATTTCGAGGTGAATCAGATGTACCTGATGAAAGAAACTCTTTTACTTTATTTATAAATAAAGGATTTTCTTTGACTAAAGCTTGTAGCGATTTCGATATCAGTAAACCACTAGCATACGAGTATACGTAAAAAAAATTACGAATATGTGACCAATAAATCCACCAATTCTCGCTTCCTGGAGATTGCTTTACACCTTTTCCCATGTACGCTTTCATGTTAGCTTGAAATATTTTGCCTATCTCTGATTTTGAGAGGTACCCTTTTTTTCGATATTCTTGATGAAGCTCAGTTTCAAATTTATAACATGAAACCTGGCGAAAGATAGTTGATATGTCAGTGTTTAGTTTCATCATCATCAAAGAAAGTTTTTCTTCGTCTGATTGGTCTTTCATGATTTCTTGTAAGACGAAATCTTCCATGAATGTGCTGGCTACTTCTGCTGTTGAGGTGGGAGTACCAAAATTAAGCGAGTTCTGTTTCTTCTTGATGAGTTCATTATTGATTCCATGTCCTGCCTCATGTGCTAGTGTCAGAACATCATTTAGATCTCCATTGTGATTTAATAAAATATACGTCGGAAGGCTGGGAAGCCAGTAGATACAAAAAGCTCCTCCTCGTTTCCCTTTTTTTGGATAAACATCGATAAATCCATTTTTAGTAAAATCTATAAAAATAGATCCTATCTCCTTATCTAATTTAAGAAATACTTCTTTAACTAAATCTACAGATTGTTGATATGAATATTTTTTTGCCGATATTTTATATTCAACATTTCTTTCAAAGTATTCAAGCTGTTTTTGGTTTAATAAGTTTGCCTTAAGTATATAGAATCTCTCAGAGATCGAGAATCTTTTCGAGACGCTATCAATTAAACTGTCGACAATCTCACTATCGATATCATCTTGCAAATGTCGAAGAAAATCTGGCCTAGTGGTTTTCCTTAAATAATCGTCAATTTTTTTATGCCCTAAGACAGAGTTGATTTCATGCTCTGCAATTAAATCGTATTTATGTAAGATATTGTTGATTTTACTACCAGCTTTTACTCGAACTTCTTTTTTAGTACTGTTAATAAGGCTGAGAAGTTCATTTAATGTCTTGTGGACTTTTTTGCCATTTTCTAAGATGGTCTCTTCTTGCTCCGTTGATAAAAATTCTTCAACCATCTGTACCCAATTTTCATAGGATGTTTGAGATTTTAGATTTAAAATACGTTCTTCTAGGTCGGACAAAACATAGTTTGCTTGAGCAAATAGTTTTTCTAAGAAGTGGTGATAAGGTGACAGATTAGGACTCTTAAGAAAAAGTTGTTGAATTTTATTGTTCACCTTAGAAAGTCGAAGGGTAAAAAATTGCGTCTCGTTTATAATTTTTTTTGCTTTCTCGTCAATAGTATTCCATGCAGCTTTCAGAGTGGGATCATCTTGGTCTTGGCTAATACGAAGATAAAAGTAGTATCCTTCAGATCCGTAAGCTCCCCAAAATCGCTGCAAATTTTCATAGTCATTAAGAGCTTCTTCTAAAACAATTGGATTGGTTAAAAAGTCATCTCTGTTTTTCCATTTATTAATAAATTTTTGATTTTCGGATATAACTTCGTCTCGTGATTTAAGTATCTGAGAATCAGTATCAGAGTCAAATAATGGAGATAGGTTCCAGTTAGTTTTCAAAGCCATGGAGCGATTATACAACTAGAGAATCTGGAATAACAGCCGCGCCTTGACGGATGATAGACAACTTATTTTTTTCGAGTTTCACTACTGTGGATGGTGGAGAGGTTTTTTCGCCATCGTCTAAATAAAAATCTACGTTATTACCGAAATATCGTTGAGCTTCTTTAATATTTTTAGATGAAGGTTCATCCTCAAAATTAGCACTCGGTGAGACTAAGGGGCCACTTATTCTTAATATTTTTTGAATTAAAGGATATTTAGGTATCCTAAATGCTAAGGTATTTGTCCCCCTATCGAGATAACTTAGATCAGGATCAGAGATAGGTAAGATAAGGCTAATTTTATCTGGCCAAACACTATTTAGGATTTTTCTAGTCTCAGAGTTTAACGAGATTTTAAAAAGAGTCAAATCAGAGATATTATTGATGAGTATAATCATAGGTTTTGCAGGATTTCTTTTACGGAGATGGTAAATTTTTTCTATAGATTTAGGCTGAAATACAGATGTTGAAATCCCATATATAGTATCGGTAGGCATTATCCCGATACCTCCTTTTTTTAGAATATCTGCTATCTCTCGGATGCTATTTGGGCTTAAGTCACGCGAAAAATATATTTTTCTCATCATAGACTTAAGATTTTATCTAAATTTGAGGTGTATGGCAAATTAAAATTAATGAGTGTTAATGAATCTCTCCTAACTTTTCCACTTCTTTTCGGATCTCTTCTGTAGGTAATCCAGAAAAATCAATATTTTTTGTTTGAGCTAAAACTAAACCTTCAAGCAGCCTGCTGGCATACAAAGCGTCTTTCTTTTCTATATATGAAATTATATTCGGTGAATCTTTAAATTCTCTTTGATAGATTTTTAAAGTTGAAAAGAGTGCTCCGGTATCTAAAGTTATATCTGTGATAATTGAGATAGGAATACTATGATATTCAGTTGGACCAAATATAGTATTAGATATAATTCCTATCTTTGTCGGATCAATTGTGACCTGGTCTGGTATAAGATCAAGTGGATGTCCTGATTTAAATTTAAATAATATCTTTTCTGAAATATCTGTAAGATCTGTTAGTCGTTGTTCATCAGAATTCTGTTTTTGATTATTTGGTTGAGTTGTCGAGGTGTGTTTAGGTTTTTTTGATAAGATATCAGCTTTTTTTTGTGGGGAAGAGTTTTGAAAACTGATTTTACCCGAAGATTCCATGATCAAATTATAGTCTTTAATAAATTAGTCGAAATAAAGATTTAGATAAGATCTATGTAATATGTCTTTGTAGGTAACTCTAAAATTCCTCAGATAACTCTGAAAATTTAAAATGATAATAAATTTTAGGTACTAAATCCACTCTGCCTGTTTTCTCTAAATTCCAGAAATCGATTTCTTTTAAAGTTTCTTTTACAGATTTTTCAACAAAATCAAACCATTCTTCATCAGTTTTTCTCTTCAACTTTGAAGAATATACTTTTATTTCTCCATTTTTTAAAGGAATTAATGTTTGAATTCTGTCTTTTTCTACGATCCATGCTTCACACTCAAGGATAGCTATGTTTGATTTCATTAACTCTTCAAATAACTTCTCCAGGTTTCTTTTTCGCCAAGCATATGTAAAATAAGAGGGATGAAAAGAATATCGTTTATAATAATCTGGAATCTTATCTTCAATAATCATCGGTCGGGGCGAGAGGAATTGAACCTCCTACTCCTGGACCCCCAGCCCAGTGTTCTGCCGGTGAACTACGCCCCGTTACTATTGAATCGTATTTTATCATTTCTAGATATATAATTTCTATTAATATGAATATATCTTTAGAGAAAGCAAAAAGTGAAAAATTATTTTATTTTGTGGCGACAGGCGTTATTTATCATCCTAAAAAGAAAAGATGTTTATTACTAAAAAGGTCGGCTGAAGAAAAAGTTCATCCGGGACTCTGGGGGGTTATTGGTGGAAAATTGGAGTGGAGAGATTTACAGGAAAATAAACCTACACGAGTCAATTTTGATGTACTTGATTGGGAAGGCTTGGTTGAGAAGTTAATTCAAAGAGAAGCAAAGGAAGAGAGTGGTTTAAAGGTGGAAGATCCGTATTATTTAGATAGCGTTGTTTTTTTACGCCCAGATAACATCCCTGTTGTATGTTTCAAATTTGCAGTTAAATATATTGCGGGGAGAGTTAAGATGGCAGCGGAATTTAGTGATTTTATGTGGGTAGATATGTCAGAATCTTCTAAGTTAAAGTGTATTGAGGGAATACCAGAGGAGGTCGGCAAAACAATAGCCCATTATTTACATAAACCAGTATGAGTTTATAAAAAGGATTGCTAAAGAGGCTTGAAGGAATAGGCTAATAAAAAGATAACATTTTTCTATGTAAGGATTTTTAATTAATGCCATAGCAAAAAATAAAGGGAAAATAGTTAAAGCATATCTTGGTAGATCAAGTAGCGTTCCTGACATCAGTGGAATCAAAAAAGCAAGGGCATAATAGATTGTATATGACCAATAGAGTTTATAAAGAGAGATTATTAGGCCTACAATAAGGAGTAAGCAAACTGTAAATTGAAATAGGATACGGTTAGTGTCTCCTATTTGGAATAATGGATGAGTTAGGAAATAATGAGCAGCTCCAAGTATTGGACTCCAGGGGGGAGAGATATGTTTGTTCCAATTAGATTATTCAGAGATAAAGTTGAGATATGATCCAAAGCGAACTTTTTGGAAGTAAAGCCATAAAAGAGAAGGAAGAAGAGAAAAAGATACAACTCCGAATGTAGGATTTAAAAGTTTATTAGGTTGGAATCGAGGCGCTGTCCACTCTATTACTGCTGCAAGTGTAGAGATCATAAGTAACAATATTGAGGTGGGTACAAGCACTAAAGAAGCCTCAATAAGCGGAAAAATTTTATAGCTTAAGCTGAAGTGTTGTAATAAAAGAATACCGATATTAAATAAAATTAAGATTATTACAGTCCGTCGTGAAAAAGTCTTCGAGAGATCACTGAGTGAGAATTTTCCTGCTGGTAACAAAAGATATTCCATAAAAAGTAGCGGAATTAAAGTTAATCCGATAATTCTTGTAATTGAGGATAATCCTATTAAAACAGTGGCAGTTTTCCAGGACCGTTTTCTTATATAATAAAAGGCTGATAGAGTAAAGGCGAGAAAAAGAGATTCTGTATATAAAGATCCAAGATAAAAACTGGTAGGAAAAATGATAAATGCGAATATTATTCTTTGAGCTGTTTTTTGATTAAAGTCTAGTAATGCAAGTTTATATAAGTAAAAGAGAGTGGTAAGTGTCGCTATTTGCGAAATTAAGAATCCTGACCAAAAGTAATTTAATCCGGTATATGAAACTATTTTGATAAGTAGTGGGAAAGTTGGGAAAAAAACAGTCTGAAATGGAAGGTAACCGTGTGATGCTATAGATAGATAATGACCTCCATCCCAGTTAGCCCATCTAGTCCAATAGTCGAGAGTTTCTTTAGGAGGAAAGTAGAGACCTTTGAGGGAATTAGTATTAGCAAAAGTACTGAGTCCTAAGAGGGTGGTAAATATCAGAGCAGATCGCCATATAATAAAGAGTAAAGTAACGTATTTTAATATTTTTAAATTATTTTGCACTTCATTTTTAATAATACTAAAATGATTTCTTTTTATAAAGGTACTCTACTCTGTCGTTTGTATGTATCCATACGGAGGTACAATGAGTAAATAGTTGTTGTATTTGATGATTTTAGTGATATACTGCCTCTGTATGGCAACAACTTCTTTAGACGCTAAAAAATCTGCAATTCTTACAGCTATGCAGCAAATCCAGAAACAATACGGAACTGGATCAATCATGAGACTTGGGGAAAGAGTAGAAAAATTTACTACAAATGTTATTTCTACAGGATCTTTAGCTCTTGATTTAGCTATTGGAGTAGGCGGATTACCATGCGGTAGAGTTATTGAGATATATGGTCCCGAAGCATCTGGAAAAACCACTGTAGCTTTACATGTTGTTGCTGAAGCTCAAAGAAAAGGAGGAGTCGCTGCATTTATTGATGCTGAGCATGCATTAGATCCACAAAGAGCTCAAAAGATAGGAGTAAATTTAGACGAATTATTAATTTCTCAACCTGATACAGGAGAACAAGCTTTAGAAATAGCTGAAACTTTAATTAGATCCGGGGGAATTGATGTTATAGTTATTGATTCAGTAGCAGCTTTAGTTCCGAAAGCTGAAATTGAGGGTGAAATGGGAGATGCAATGGTAGGAGTTCAGGCAAGGCTGATGTCTCAAGCACTGCGTAAACTAACAGGAGCAATCGCCAATACTAATACTATTACTATTTTTACCAACCAATTAAGGCAAAAGATCGGTGTGATGTTTGGAAATCCAGAAACAACTCCGGGAGGACTTGCTTTAAAGTTTTATTCATCTGTGCGTTTAGATATTCGTAAGATCGAGAATATTAAATCAGGTGACCAGGTTGTTGGGTCAAGACATCGAGTGAAGGTTGTAAAAAATAAAGTGGCTCCCCCATTTCGAATAGCTGAATTTGACATGGATGAAGATGGTATCTCTCACGAAGGAGAGCTACTGGATATCGGACTAGAATTGGGATTACTTTCTAAGTCGGGAGCCTTTATAAAACAAGATGACAAAATTTTGGGACAAGGACGGACAGCAGCAGTTTCTTATCTAAAAGAAAATAGGAAGGAATCTGAAAAATTAGAGAAGGAGATCAGAGATAGTTGGAACAAGCAAAGCAAAGGTCAAGAGCTCGTGGTCGGGAAAGAAGATGACATAGTAGAGGAATCTTCTCTTTAATACTTATATTTAGGTTAGAGTTTAGATGTCAAGAATTACTTTGATTGAACCCCAAAAGAAAAACAAAGATAGATTTAATGTGTATATAAACGGTGAATTTATTTTTGGCGCGTCCTCAAATTTAATAGTAGAAGAAAGATTAAGTATAGGCAGAGATATTACGGAAAATGATTTGAAAGAAATTTTAGGAAGATCTGCAATTAATGATCTTCTAGAAAAAGTTTATGTTTTTTTAAGATTTAGAAATCGAAGTACTAAGGAAGTTAGAGATTATTTAAAAAAGGTATCATATAGACGGAAGGTTTTAGGAAAAGAGGAGCTTTCTCCTTTAATTATAGATCTTGTAGTAGAGAAAATTAAAGAAAAAAAATTAATCGATGATTCCAAATTCGCGCGGGAGTGGGTTTTAGCAAGAAGGAATAAATTCAAAGGGGATATTGCTATTTATGAAGAATTAACCCAGAAAGGTATTAACAGAGAAATAATCGAAGAAGTATTAGATAGTAAAATAGATGCTTCTTTCTTGGCTTCAAAAGCATTAGAACAAAAAGTTAGGTCTTGGAGAGATCTTTCAGATCGTGAATTGTTTACAAAAGGAGTTGCATTTTTAATGCGAAGAGGATTTTCATACCAAGTATCCAAAGCTACGGTTGAAAAATTACTCAAAAAATCGTAAAATAGAATCGGGAGTTAAAAGTCTTTGAAAGGATTATGACAAAAGGACATTTTACAGCTTTATCCTCGACCACACTAAGATAATCCTTAGTTGATTTAACTTTCCTAAATATTATGAAAAAAACATTTGGTACGGTTTCAAAATCAGATTATAGCACTGATGAAGATTTGGATCTCTCCCCTGCTTCTATTGTTCATCAAGAAGCGGAACTTGCAAAAAGGGAAGGAATCTTGGAAGAAAGAGAGCGAATACTTGCAGAGAAACAGAAAATAGTCGATCAAAAATTTGAGATGGCAGAGAAAGCCAGAAAAGATCTAATTTCTAAATTGGAAAAAGTATCTGAGTTGTCAACCGATGAAGCTAAAAAATTACTTCTAGATAGTATTGAAAAAGACTTAGCGGCAGAGATTTCCAGAAGAATTAAAGAAGCAGAAGAAGACATTAAACTTCATGCTGACCAAAAGGCTCGGGAGATATTGGCTGAAGCGATGATGCATGGGATTACGGATTATGTTTCCGAATTTACGACCTCTCAGGTAGAGCTACCGGATGAAGAAATGAAAGGACGAATTATTGGAAAAGAAGGGCGCAATGTAAGAACTTTCGAACAAGCTACAGGAGTAGATGTTTTAATGGATGAAACTCCTGGTGTTCTAATCCTTTCTTCATTTGATCCAGTAAGACGAGAGATTGCGAAAATATCTCTTCAAAGGCTAATGCAAGACGGACGAATACAGCCGCAACGGATAGAAGAGATCGTTGAACATACTCGTGAAGATGTTGAAAAGTTAATGTGCGAAGCAGGAGAAAAGTTATGCCATGAAATAGGCGTTTATAATTTACCCGCAGAGCTTGTTTGTTTAATTGGTCGATTTAAATATCGTTATTCATATGGACAAAATATGATTCAACATACATTAGAAGAAACCCAAATTGGAATTGCTTTGGCTAAAATGCTTGGTGCAAATGTTAATGTAGTTCGTTTAGCCTGTTTATTGCATGATATTGGAAAGGTAGTGATTGAAGGTGATGAAGGAACACATATTGAAAAGGGTGTACAAATATGTAAAAAATATGGTCTACCTCAAGAAGTAACCGATGCAGTAGCCGAACACCATGAAGATAAGCCTTTTTCAAGGGTTGAATCAATAATTGTTTATATTGCAGATGCAATATCAGGAGGTAGACCAGGAGCAAGGAGAGAGGATGTTGAAGAGTATATAAAAAGGATTGAAGATATAGAAAGAATTGCAACATCGTTTGAAGGAGTAGATAAAGCCTTTGCCGTAGCCGCTGGAAGAGAGGTTAGAGTGATCGTGATGCCTGAACAGATATCTGATGATGAATTGCCTAAATTGACTCATGATATTGCATCTGAGATCGCCCAACAGGTCATTGTCCCGGGACAAATTAAGGTAACTGCTATTCGAGAAGTTAGAGCCAGCGATTTTGCGATTTCATCGTAAATAGGGTCTTTACAAGAAGTTTAGTATTTGGTAAATTACTCACACTTATGACAAAAAATGAATTAATAGAGAAAGTAGCAAAAAAATCTTCATTAACAAAAAGAGCCGCTGCTGATTCTGTTAATGCTACCTTCAATATTATAAGGGATGCGTTGGTAAGAGGAGAGAAAGTTGTCATAACTGGGTTTGGAACTTTTTTAGTCCGTTCTAGAGCAGCAAGAAGAGGAAGAAATCCACAAACTGGACAGACTATACAGATTCCACAAAAGAAAACACCAGGATTTACTGCAGGAAAAACCATTAAGAGGATGGTAAAATAACTGCTAATCTCCTAAATTTTTCTTAATTAGTAAAAAATTCCAATTCATGAGTTGAATTTTATTGATATCACCAAAATGGTATATTTAACTTATGAAAAAGAGTTGGGTATTTTTGAAAGCAAACTGGCAAATTTTAGTAGAATATCGAGCAGATCTGATAATTTGGGGTTTAAGTAGTATAATTATCCCTTTTTTAGGACTGGCGATTTGGCTAACAATCTCTTCTCAAAATTTTACTTTATCTCTGTCGAAATCGGATCTTATTATATATTTTTTGGTTGTTGCTTTACTTAATGTTTTTACCTCAGCTTGGAGTTCGTGGTTTATTAATGAGCAAATAATAAATGGAGGATTTTCTAAATACTTGACTAAACCTTTCTCTGCTCTATTAGATAATCTAATGGAAAATTTAGCGGAAAAGATATTAAAAATGATTGCAATCTTACCAGTGATTTTAATTATTTTTAGGCTTTTATTATCATCCGCGCATCTATTTAATTTAAGTCCATTAATGATTATTTTATTTATTGTCAGCAGTTTGAATGCTTTTATTATTACTTTCCTCTTAGATGTGACTGTGGGGTTAACTGGATTTTGGTTTCATGATGTAGATTTTTTAAATAATTTACTTAATCTGTTGGAGCATTTATTCACAGGTGTGTTAATTCCGATTGTTTTTTTACCTAGATTTTTATACAACTTAGCATTGTATCTTCCTTTTAGATATATGGTTTCGTTCCCAGCGGAGATATTTCTACGAAAAGTTGAAGGTCCTTCACTTTGGATGGGAATGCTTATACAATCATTTTGGCTTGTAATGATAATTATAATTTATAAGCTTATATTTAAGTTTGGAACTAAATATTATCAAGGATATGGAGGATGAAAAGATATCTCAAATTAATAACAGCCTTGGTTATAATCTCGACTAAAAGGTATTTAGAAAATAGAGTCAATGCTGTTGCAGGAATTTTATCCTCGCTTGGATATTTTTTAATTACAATCCTTTTTATATCAGTGATTTTTTCCAAGACTACATCCTCAATTGAAGGATGGTCAAGGCCGCAAACATTTCTTCTATTGGGAATATATCAGACATGTACTTCATTATTTTCCTTGCTTTGTCTTCGTGGAATCAATTTTATTCCCCGTTATGTCAGAGATGGTGAGCTTGATATTTTACTTACAAAGCCTTTAAATTCCCAATTCTATCTAACTTTCAGATTTACTAGAGTTTGGGAAGTTTTCAGTTTAACTGCGGGATTAAGTCTAATTTATTATTCTCTTAATCAAATTAATTCGAGAATTTTAGTATCCAATTTATTAGCTTTAATATTAGGCCTCTTGATCGGGATGGTTATTTTATATGGAATATTTTTCTCTGTAGCAACTCTTTCTATTTGGTTCCACAACTTTTCATCACTTGCTAGTGTGGTAGAGATACTTAGTACTCCCTTAGCATATCCATTTGATATATTAGGGAAAAAGTTATCTTTTATCCTAACATTTGTTGTTCCTTTAGGGTTTGTAATAACTATCCCCGTAAAATTATTTTTAAATAAATTACCTATATTCTTTATAGGATATGGGTTTGCTTTTGCAGTGGTTATCTTTATATTTTGTGTATGGTTTTGGCATTTTTCTTTAAAACACTATACCTCAGCGAGTTCATAAGATAAAATAAAGGGATGGATTCTGTTATTAAAGTTTCGAATCTGAAAAAATATTATAAAGTTCATCAAAAAGATCCTGGACTTTTAGGGTCTTTAAGATCTCTTTTTAGACGAGAATATTTTGAAGTCAAAGCTGTTGATAATATCTCTTTTGAGATAGATCAAGGAGAATTGATTGGATTTATAGGCCCTAATGGAGCAGGGAAAACGACTACTCTTAAAGTCTTATCCGGTCTACTCTACCCCTCGTCAGGGTCAGTTAGAGTTCTAGGGTACGAACCTTTTAAGAGACAGAGTGAATTTCAACGCCAGTTCTCATTAGTCATGGGACAAAAGAATCAGCTTTGGTGGGATTTACCAGCCTTTGAGAGTTTTATTTTAAATAAAGAGATTTATGGTGTGCCAGATGATATTTTTAAAAAAACTGTTACCGAGTTATCGCAGATGTTAGATATAGAAGATGTGCTAAAAGTCCAAGTTAGAAAACTCTCTTTAGGACAACGTATGAAAGCTGAGCTTGTAGCTGCTTTATTACATCGGCCTAAAGTATTATTTTTAGATGAGCCGACTATCGGTCTTGATGTTTTGGCTCAGAAAAAGATGCGTGATTTTATTAAAGAATATAATCAAAAATATAAATCAACTATTATTCTGACTTCTCATTATATGGGTGACGTCAAAGAGCTATGTAAAAGAGTAATTATTATTGATAGAGGTATGATTCTATATGATGGAAGTTTGTCAGCTATAGTAGAAAAATTTGCTCCATTTAAAGTTATAAATGTTGATTTTGAGGTAGCTCCTGATTTGGATAGGCTGAAAAAAATTGGTAAACTTGTTAAATATGAGGATCTACACGCAGAGATCGAAGTACATAGAGAAAAAGCAGCTAAACTTGCAGGTAGTCTTTTAAGTGATTTCCCGGTAGCAGATCTTACTATTGAAGAACCAGCTATGGAAGATATTATTCGTGACGTTTTTAATAAATCTAATCTATTGACTGAAGTCTAAAATGAGCAAACCAGTTTTGGGTAAAGACAAATTAGAGATTCCAGATGAGGTAATAAAGAGTCTTTTAACTCCATCTGAGACTAGAATGATTAAAAATCGATGGAAGATTATGCAACTTTTGAAGCAGGGAATGACTATAAGAGCCGTATCTTCTCAAGTAGGTGTGGGCACTGACACGGTAGTTAGGATAGGAAAGATGATAGGAAAAAATAATTTTCAGAAAGAAAAAATGTCTAAAATTGCAACCTCGTGGATTTTTGGTAAAGGAAAATGAGTAAAATCTATCTAACTGTTTTCTCCCTAGCTTGGCAAAATGAATTTGTCTATAGATTAAATTTTATTCTTTGGAGAATACGTAATTTAATGAGATTCTTTTTAACATTTTTTTTATGGGAAGGGGTGTTTACAACCTCGAAACAAATGTTTGGATATTCTAAATCAGAGATGTTAACTTATGTTTTTACTGTAATCCTCGTTTCTGCTTTAGTTCAATCGGCGCCTTCCGCAGATAATATAGGAGGAGAGATTGGGAATGGAGATTTGAGCAATTATTTGGTGAAGCCTTTAAGCTATCTGAAGTATTGGTTCAGCCGAGATTTGGCTAGTAAATCATTAAATCTTGTTTTTGCCATGGTTGAATTTTCTCTATTGGCCATAATACTCCATCCTGTTTTTGCTATTCCAACTAAAATATTAACTATTGCGGCATTTTTGATAACCATAAGCCTTGCTGTTGTTTTATATTTTTTTATTAGTACATGTTCTCGGTTTATTTCATTTTGGGCTCCAGAGAATACCTGGGGAGTTTCATTTATAATAGTTATCTTTATAGAAACATTAGCAGGAAGTATTTTCCCTTTGGATGTTTTACCTGAAAATTTAAAAAATCTCATAATGTTGACTCCTTTCCCTTATTTGTTGTATTTCCCTACAGCTATATTTCTTGGAAAAATATCATCAACTCAACTGCCAAAGATATTATTTATTGCCTTAACGTGGGTAATTATAATGTTCTTTTTTATGAGGTATTTATGGGGAAAAGGATTGAAAAATTACTCATCTGAAGGAAGATGAAGGAGTTAAGAGTTTATCTTTTTTATACATATAATGCTTTTCAACAGGTTTTGATTAACCGTTTAATTATGGTTTTGTTTTTGCTGGGGAAAAGTATTCGAATAATTCTATTTTTGATATTTTTAACTTATCTTTTTTCAAAGACACAGTCGGTTGGGGGGTATACTCGTTCTCAGATAGTATTTTTTTATCTGTCGTTTAACTTAATTGACACATTATCACAGTTTTTATTTAGAGAAGTCTATAGATTTAGGTCTTTAATTATCTCTGGTAGTTTTGATTTCGTTCTTCTAAAACCGATTAATCCGCTGATTCGTGTTTTATTAGGAGGTGGAGATTTGATGGATTTGGTAATGTTATTTTTACTAGGAGGGACTACTGTTTATTATGGAGTTACTAATCTTCATCCAAATCTTGGGTCTTGGATTATCTTTTTTCTTATGATTTTTGCCGGTCTTTTAATTGCTGCTGCTTTTCATATCTTTGTTTTGGGGCTGGGAGTAATAACAACAAGTGTCGATCATCTGATAATGGTTTATCGGGACCTGACATCATTGCTTCGGATTCCGATTGATTTATATGCAGAACCTATTCGTTCTTTGCTAACTTTCGTGATTCCGCTTGGAATAATGATTACATTTCCAGCTAAAACTTTAATGGGAATTTTATCTTTACCTCTGATTATTTATTCATTCTCATTTGCTTTTATATTTTTTTACTTGTCTTTAGTTTTTTGGAGATGGTCACTTAAAGAATATCAAAGTGCAGGAGGATAGATTGATCAAAGATACTAACCGAGGAAAACAGGATAAGATACTGGTGATTTTAGGTCCAACTGCAACAGGAAAGACGGATCTTGCTTTAATTTTGGCTCATAAGTTCTCAGGAGAGATTGTTTCAGCTGACTCAAGACAAGTTTATAAAGGATTAGATATTGGAACAGGTAAAAGAGCTGGAGGTGGTTTATCACATATAATTTTTGATTCCTACTGGAAGATAGATGGAATCCCTGTCTTTTTATACGATGTGGTAAGTCCTAAACAACAATTTAGTGTTAAAGATTATTTCCAAGAAGCAATGAGTAAAGTTAAAAATATTTTGCATAGGGAAAATCTTCCTATTATTGTCGGAGGTACCGGTCTTTATATAAGAGCTTTAATTTATGGTTTGCCGAATTTACAAATTCCTCTTAACGTAAAGTTAAGAGAAGAGTTAGTTAAACTAACTCTTCTCGAGCTGCAAGAGAAGTTGTATAGTCTATCAGTAAGCCGTTGGGAATTATTAAATAAAGCTGATCGTCAAAATAAGAGAAGGCTTCTCCGCTCTATCGAGATCGAACTTATGAATCCATATATAGATACAAAATTTCCTATAAAGGGTTTATCTTCAAATTTTAATATTTTAAAAATCGGCCTTACGGCCTCAAGGCCTTTTTTAAGAGAAAAAATTAATCAACGGCTTTTAGACAGAATCTCTCAAGGCTTGATCGCAGAGGGAGAGAGGTTACATAAAGAAGGTATATCGTATCAAAAACTTCGAGAACTGGGATTGGAATATAGATATTTAGCTGATCATTTAGAAGGATTGATTAGCCGAGAAGAATTTGCGGATATACTTAAAATTAAAATTTGGCAATATGCTAAAAGACAACTTACTTGGTTTAAAAAAGAGGAAGGAGTTTTCTGGTTTGACGTATCAAGCCACGACTGGGAAAAGGAAGTAGAAAAACTAGTGAAATCATGGTACGATAACCTCGCTTAAATGAGGTATAAAATAGATATTTCTCATCGAACTATCCTGTTTATTATTGCGGTTGTAACCCTTTTATGGATTACTTATCTTATTCTTGACGTTATTTTATTATTATTTGTGGCTTTCATTTTAGTCTCAGCCCTTTATCCGGCAGTACATCAATTAGAACAATGGAAGTTCCCCCGTTTTTTGGCTGTCTTTTTGGTGTTTCTTGCTACTTTATTTATTATTATTAGTCTTTTGGCTTTGGGTTTTACTCCCCTAATTCGGCAAACTACAAATTTATCTGCAAAATTGGGTGAAACAGTAACTCAGCTTTTAAGAGCGAATTTAGTTGATAAAAGTATAATTAACGACGAAATGACGAATCTTTCTCATCAAATCTTAGGCTATACTTTAGATATAGCTCAAAATCTAATTAGCTTAGTAAGTGTTATTGTGCTGACATTTTATTTATTATTAGATAAAGAGAAGATAGAAGGTTTAATTGCATCTTTTTTTCTACATAACCAACCAAAAGCTAGAAATTTTCTGCAAAGGCTTGAAGAAAAGCTAGGAGCCTGGCTTCGAGGTCAGTTGGCATTATCGTTATTGGTAGGATTGTTAGTTTATATTGGACTCGTTATTTTAGGAATTCAGTATGCTTTACCGCTGGCAATTATCGCCGGACTTATGGAAGTGGTACCAGTTATAGGACCTTTGATCTCAGCAATACCTGGAGTATTGATTGGACTAACGGTATCACCTTTTTTAGCTGTTTTGGTAGCAGCTTTGTACTTTGCAGTTCAACAGGTCGAAAGCCATGTAATAGTGCCTCAAGTTATGCAAAGAGCAGTAGGCTTAAATCCGATTCTAGTTATATTGGCAGTTACTGTAGGTGGAAGGCTTCTAGGAATAAGTGGGGCTCTACTTGCAGTGCCTATAGCGGTTGTTATTCAAGTAGTTTTAGAAGAAGTTTTACAAAATCCACAGAAGTTATTCGAAGTTTGATCTGGACCCCTCAAATTTGTTATAATTTGAGGGCTGGGAAGCTGTGATGATACTCTAAAGTATTGGAGAGGAAAGTCCAGACAGCAAAGAGCAGGGTGCCCATTGTAAGGTGGGAGTCGTGAGGCCTAGTTAGAGCAACAGTGACGAATCGGGTGGCGCCGAGTGAAACGATCAAGCAACTGGATAACAATAAGTGAAAAGATCTCAAAACGATCTGAGCTTAATGGTTGGCAATCCTCCCCGCTGCAATTCTAGAGACTACTGAGCGGCTCGCTCTATAGTAGAAGTAAGAAGCATCTCGCAAAAGCGGGATTGATATGACTAATATCATATTAAAGATAAATTTCATCTAAACTTTCTGAGTCAAATTCAGTAAGTGAAACAGAATCTGGCTTATAAGCTTCCCAGATATTATCTTCGGCACTTCCTTACCGATTTAGTTTATTGTCTCATTATAATTTTGTATTTATCAGATGAATATCTTTAAGTGTTAAGTAGAAACATTTTAAGAGGGTAGATTAAACAAAAAGTCCCACTAAGATATCTTGCGGGACTTTTTGTAAATGGTGTAATCACCAAAGCTTACATGGTAGGTTTGGCACCAATTTTATACATTCCAGTACCACAAACACTACATTTGCCTTTCATGGCCTTTTTACCATTTTTCATAGTGACTTCTTCAACTTCATTTGCGTCTCTTTTGGCACGACATTTTACACAATACATCTGCATAGTTTTAACTCACCCCCCTTCGTTATTTAAAATATTTTCACATCTGAGATGCTTAATCTAAATTAGTAAAATACACAATTAGGCTTTCTATATTAAAGATCTAGATCGGTAATTTAATAATTCCGCTATTAACGGCAAAAAATAATATCAACTGAGTTCCGATAGCGAACGTAGCTAAGATAAGTATGCGCAAAAGATCATTTTTTAAATAGCTACTATCAATACTTTGTTTAGAGGCTGTTTTATCTACAAAGAAATTAGGATTTTCTTCTTTCTCCGCTTTTTTTATTGATACATTCCGTAAAATGTTAGAAAATGTATCTTTTCCGTAAAGCTGTGTTTTTAAATTCGCCAACTTTTTTTGTTTATCTGATGACTCAACTTTTGAATACCCCATTTTTCCCTTAGGCTCAAACTCTTTTGAGCCTAACACGATTAATTGAGCCTGTCAATAGTGTTGACTCCTTTATTGGTATTTCTTAAGATGAAAAGTGACCAGTGATAAAACTGGTATTTTTGAATGTGAAAAGTAGAAAGGAAATAAAATTAAATAGAGTAGAAATAGTGCCAAAGAGAGTAAATAAACTTTTGGATAAGTATCTGTATAGACTCCGGAAGAAAGAAGAGCTTACTATCTCGCTTTCATTGGCAGTAGTAGTACTATTTTTTGCTATAGCACTGATAGCTCCGTTTAAGTCACAACTTTTA
>DAIDIY010000047.1 GCA_027451625.1 Candidatus Daviesbacteria bacterium
AGATTCAAGCTTTTAAGCCTGTAGAATACTGGACTATTGAGGTCGAACTAAAACCTATCCCCGCTAAAGCTTTATCTTTTAAAGCCTTTGTTATCCAGTTAAATGGTAAAAAAATTAATATAACCAACCAAGAAGAGGCTGGAAAGCATGTATCCTTCCTAAAACAGGCAAACTATACCGTCCAGAATGTTATTAAAAAGGAAGTAAAACGACACCCCTATCCTCCTTTTACTACATCAACTCTTCAACAGACTGCTGCTAATAGACTCGGTTTTACAGCCAAGAGAACAATGATGCTAGCTCAATATCTATATGAACAAGGTTTAATTACATATATGAGGACAGACTCATTAAATATTTCCTCAACTGCAATCTCTCAAGCAAGAGAGCATATTAATAACCATTTTGGCAGCTCATTTTTGCCTCCACAACCTAAGATTTATCGAACTAAATCCAAAGTAGCCCAAGAAGCTCATGAAGCAATAAGACCAACAAATATTGATACTCAAGTAGAAAAATTAATGGAAGCTGAAGGTTTATCGAAAGATCACTTAAAGCTTTACGATCTAATTTGGAAGCGATTAGTTGCTTCACAGATGGCTGATGCCATTTTGGATCAAACAACTGTTGATATAGATGGACTAGCTGATGCTAATAAATATTTACTCCGTGTAGTGGGCACAATTTTAAAATTTCCGGGATGGACAACCTTGTTTGAGGTAGAAAAAGAACCTCAAAAAGAAGCTGAAGAAAGCCAAGAATTACCAGCAATACAGTCTGGAGAAAATCTTATTTTTTGTAACATCTATCCACTCCAACATTTTACTCAACCTCCACCAAGATATAATGAAGCTTCACTGATAAAAAAGTTAGAAGAATTAGGGATAGGAAGGCCTTCAACTTATGCTCCAACGCTAAGTACGATCCAAGATCGGTATTATATAGAAAAAGTAGAAAGACACTTAGTCCCTACTGAACTAGGTTTTGCGGTCACTGACTTTTTACTAAAAAACTTTCCCAACGTAATCGATTATACATTTACTGCAGGGTTGGAGGATCAACTCGATGAGATAGCAAGAGGTGAAAGAAAATGGCAAGAAGCAATCGGTCAGTTTTATACCCCTTTTGCTAATCAAATAGAAGATACTGCGAAGAAAGCGCAAAGAGTAGAGATTAACACTCCTGAAGTTGATAAAAAATGCCCTGATTGCGGTAAACAATTGGTAGTTAAATTCGGGAAATTTGGCAAATTTTTGGCGTGTTCTGGTTTCCCCGATTGTAAACATACCGAAAATCTGGAAGAAATAATTGATGCTAAATGTCCAAATTGTGGAGGCCAAATAGTAATTCGACACAGCAAACGAGGTAAACCTTTCTATGGATGTAAGAATTATCCTAATTGTAAATTTGCCAGTTGGACTAAACCTAAATAAATATAAATTGTTAAATTAGATTATCTATATCTGAATAATGATTGATTTTTGACTTTAAATGTGAGACTCTTTAATTAAGAGTCTGCCCATGGCTGATATCTTTTATCCAACTACTGAGAATAATTTTGATCTTCTAACTACTATTATCTATGATGGGATAAGCCGCAGATCTAGTGATATTCATTTCCAGATTGAACGTAATCAGTTTCTAATTAGATTTAGAATTGATGGACAGCTTTATGAATATAAGAACTTTCCTGAAGAGGCAGCTGAGGAAATAGTATCGAGAATGAAAGTTTTAGGGGGAATGGATATAGCCAAACATCATGTACCCCAAGATGGACATTTTGAATTTTCTTACAATGGTAATACTTTTAATATACGGGTTTCGAGTATTCCTACTATATATGGTGAGTCCGTTGTCTTAAGACTTCACACAAGGCCAGAGACACTTCTTCCACTTGATAAAATTGGTTTTGAACAGGACCAATTAAGGCTTCTTAAAAATATGATTACATCAAGTTCTGGAATTATCTTAGTAACCGGCCCAACCAGCTCTGGAAAAACTACCTTGCTTTACTCCATTCTTAACTTTCTTAATAATCCCACCAGGAGTATTTTAACTATAGAAGACCCGATAGAACTTCAAATTAACAATATCCGCCAAACCCAAATAAACGAAGATATGGGACTAACATTCCCTAAAATCCTTCGCTCTGTCTTAAGACAAGATCCAAACATTATTATGCTTGGGGAGATTCGTGATGATGAATCTGCTTTAATATCTATTCAAGCAGCTTTATCTGGAATTTTGATTCTTTCCACTTTCCATACTTTTGATGTCCCCGCACTTGTTAGCAGATTTATGGAGATGAAAATACCTCCATCTGTCGTTGCTCAAGCAGTTAAAGGTGTTATATCAGTAAGATTAATCAGGACTATTTGTAAATATTGTAAATCTGAATACACTCTCAGTGAGTTTGAACAACGAATTTATGATCATTACCGACAAATAATTCCTCAGCTTGCAAATGTGAAATTTCAAAAAGGTAAAGGATGTAGTAACTGCCAAGGAACTGGCTATTTAGGTCGATCTCCTATCTTCGAAATAGTTTATTTCGATGAGCTTATTCGGTCAGGAATTATTGAAAGGAAACCTATATCATTTATTTATGATCTCCTTAAGCAAAAAAAAATTAAAAGCCTGCAAGAAATGGCATTGGCAAAAGTACTTACAGGAGAAACTACTTTTGAGGAAATAGCGAGAGTAACCGACTTTGCTCATCTAATGTAAAACATAATTAGAGATTACTCTAAAAAGGTAATTGATTTTTAAGTTAAATTTTGCCATTATAGTCAAGGCTTTTTAAAATCACTAAGTTTTCCATGAAGTACATCTTTGTTTCAGGCGGAGTTATATCAGGTATAGGTAAGGGAATCGCCACCGCTTCAATCTGTCTACTTCTAAAAGCTGCTGGATATCGCGTAACAGTTATCAAGATGGATCCATATTTGAATGTAGATGCAGGGACTATGAATCCTCTAGCGCACGGGGAAACTTTTGTTCTTGATGATGGTCGAGAGACGGATCAAGATTTAGGACATTATGAGAGATATTTAAATCAAAACCTTAATTCGACAAATATAGCTACCCAAGGAAGCATATACCTTTCAGTAATCCAAAAGGAACGCAACTTAGAATATGATGGAGATTATGTTGATATACACAATGTTACTCAAGAGATTATAAACCGTATCAACCTGGCAGGCAAAGAAAATAATGCTGAGATCACAATTATTGAGATTGGGGGGACTACTGGGGAGTATCAAAATGTCTTATTTTTAGAGGCAAATAGGTTATTAAAATTAAAAAAGCATAATGATGTAATTCATATTCACATTAGCTATCTACCGATACCCGCCAATATAGGAGAGCTCAAAAGTAAACCAGTCCAGATGTCGGTAAAAGACTTACATGAAGTAGGAATTCAGCCTGATATCCTTTTAGCTCGAGCCGAAATTTCTATAGATACTCCAAGAATTAAAAGATTGGCATTTAATACAGGGATCGAAGAGGAAGATATTATTGCAGCCCCTGATGTTGGTAATATATACGAGATTCCTCTCAACTTTGAATCAGGCCATCTAACCTCACGGATATTAAAAAAACTAAAACTCCGCCGTCGTAAAACCCACCTCTTAAGCGACTGGAGAAAATTTATTCAAAAAGCCAAGAAAGCAAAAAATGAGGTCAGGATAGCTATCGTTGGTAAATATTTCGCTTCTGGTTCGGGAGTATTAACTGATTCTTATATTTCAGTTATCGAAGCGATCAAGCATGCCTCTTATACACAAGGACTTATACCCAAAATTACATGGGTAGACTCAGGTAGAGTTTTAAAAGATATCAGTCAACTTAATGGATTCCAAGGGATTATTGTACCTGGAGGATTCGGATCGCGAGATATTGAAGGGAAAATTGAGGCTGTAAAATTTGCTCGAGAGAATAAAATTCCATATTTGGGGCTATGTTATGGAATGCATATGGCAGTCATTGAATATGCACGAAATGTCTTAAATTTTTCTAACGCTCACACTACAGAGGTTGATCCTAACACAAAATATCCAGTCATTCATATAATGCCCGAACAGCAGAAAAAATTATTATCCCGTGATTATGGAGGAACTATGCGCCTTGGAGCATGGGAGTGTGTTCTAAAAGATGGAACTTTAGTCAGAAAACTTTATGGAAAAAAACAGATCTCTGAAAGGCATCGACACCGTTATGAGTTTAATAATG
The DNA here is from genome assembly GCA_027451625.1 of Candidatus Daviesbacteria bacterium. GTDB lineage: Bacteria > Patescibacteriota > Microgenomatia > Daviesbacterales > UBA10151 > DAIDIY01. Next base: position 4,234 of record DAIDIY010000047.1, read on the forward strand.
ATTTTCTCCAATCATTTCTGACTAATGGTTTTACTATTTCCGGTACCTCTCCAGATGGAAAATTAGTAGAAATCATTGAGCTAAGACATCACCCCTTCTTTATTGCTACTCAATTTCATCCTGAGCTTAAATCACGACCACTATCCCCTCATCCATTATTTGTAGGTTTTATCAAAGCAGCAAGTGAAATTATAAGTTAAAAGCCGATGATTATAGGTTTAAATGAGATTGTAAAACGAGTTCGGGAACAAAATCTAATTGAAGGATTATCAGAACGTGAACTTCACAATCCTGAAGGATGTGGAATAGATTTAAGAATCAAAGAGATTCATAAGATAGTTTCTGGAGGAGCATTTATAAAAGCAGACGATGGTCTTGATTTAGGATCTCGCAAAGGAGTTGAAACAGAACTTATAAGCTGCTATGATCCTAAAAAAGGGGCATCAGAACAGGATGAAATTTCATTGCAGCCCGATGAATATTATCTAATTAAAACCCTAGAGTATCTAAATATACCTAGTGATTTAGCAGTCTTAGGTTATGGAAGAGGGACATTAATGAAATCTGGAGTTTTACTTATCGCGACTAAGGGAGATCCGGGATATGAAGGCCATTTAGTTTTTGGTTTAAAAAACTTTAGTCAGTTTCCCGTATCGATTCAGCTGGGAGCTAGAATTGCGAATGTTATATTTATAAAAGTTGACGGAGAAACTATAAATTATAGAGGTCAACATCAAGGAGGACGCATATCAATAAGTCAGGAGGAAAAACAAGTCTAAATAATAATTTGATTTTAACAAGTCAATGGCAGGTCTAAAAAAGATTATTTAGAAGAAGAGTTAGAGATGAACAAAAAGAGAGGACATTTTATTGTTTTTGAGGGAACTGATGGCTCAGGGAAGGCTACTCAAGTCAAACTTTTGAGAGCAGAGTTACAAAGAAAAGGTGTTAAACATCAAGTAATCGCTTTCCCACGGTATGGAGGAAACCCGTATAGCAAACTTATCTCAAATTATTTGAATGGAGATTTTGGTGAGGTGGACGAAGTTAATAATTATTTAATCTCTCTAGCTTATGCCGGAGATAGATTTTTAGCCAAAGAAATAATTAATGATTGGCTGGATCAAGGATATTTGGTAATAGCAGATCGATATGTATCTTCAAATAAGGCCTTTATGGGAGCTAAATTGCCCAAAGATAAAAGGCAGGAGTTTATCGATTGGCTAGATGATCTAGAATATTCAATCAATGGAATTCCGCGCGAAGAATTGACTCTTTTTCTAAATGTTCCTGTTGATCTAACTTTTAAAAACGTAGCCCAAAAAGGAGGAAGAGATTATCTTAAAAATCAAACTCACGATATACATGAACGGAACCTTAATTATCAAGAAGAAACTCGAAAAGTGTATTTAGGAATATCTGAGATTGAACCGGGGTGGGAAGTAATTAATTGCATAATCAAAGATAAAATGATCGACAGACAGACGATACATTCGCAGATAAAACAGATACTTTCTAATAAAGAGATAATTAATATTTAAAGAATTTTTATCTTAATTTAAGAAAACCACTTAAAATCCTAAGACCTCTTTGACAAAAATTAAAGTAATCCTATCTGGAGCTACCTCTTTATCAATTATTAAAATTTTATTCACAGCACTACCCGGTACTCCGTAGGCCTTTTTTGCTCTCTCAGACTCAAGGGGTAAAGAGTGTCCATAAATTCGATCGAAACCTTCTTGTCGATCTCTAACTATTTTTTGAGTACCAACAACCCAAATTACATGATCTGCTCCATAAGCATATGCTGGTAACTGACTTCCTGTATTTGACGCTATTATAACCTCTCCTTCTTCAGTGACGGCATGGACACTCCCTATCGCCCACTGCGGAGTTGCACCTAATTTCTTCATTTGAGCCCCCTGAGTTTGTCTATCCATACCCATAAGTTCATTTCTTATAGATTTGTATCTGCCAGAATTATTAATTTCTTCAGATATTCCGACAGTATCTAAAGTCACAGATGTTAAGGTAAATACTTCTGATCCCTCGGGAACCATCTCTAAAACTTTCTGTTTTGCTTCCTCTTTATTATCAACCACAACAACTTTAATATTATGATCATCAAGTGACTGAGATGTTTTTTGAACTGATTCTTCCGATGCAAGTGTAGTCCATTTATCCATGTATATTATTTTATATACTTACTTTATAATGTAAAGTAGTTACAAAATATAAAGTAAGTATCAATAAATCTATATGAATTTAGAAGATCATTCTAACTGTAGTATTTCTAAAACATTAAAAATAATCGGATCCAAGTGGACCATGTTAATTTTGCATCTTCTGTTTGATGAGACTCTAAGATTCGGACAATTACAAAAATCATTGAATGGTATTAGTCCTAAGACTCTATCTCAAAGGCTTAAAGAGTTAGAAAAAGATGGAATAATTAAAAAAGAGGTATATATACAAATTCCACTTAAAGTTGAATATTCCTTAACAGCGAAGGGTCAGTCTTTAAAAGAAATTTTCTCTAAAATGACAGAATGGGGATCTACGATATAACCTTGTCTTATAAAAAATCCATGAATGAGTCGTCAACCGTAATCTTTTCACCCCGTTTTAGTTTATTCTCTAAAATCATTACTGAAAATCTTGCTTCAAGGGTATCTTGAATTAAACGTCTAAGCGGTCTTGCTCCCATTACTGGATCATAACCTTTTTGTGCGAGTAAGGAAACCAATTTATCGGTAAAATCTACCATAAAACCCTGATCGGAAAGTATCTTCTGTAATGATTTAAGTTTAATCCTAACTATTTCTTCTAACTCTTCAACTTTAAGCGGCTTAAAGATGACAACTTCGTCAAATCTATTTATAAGCTCTGGTTGAAATATTTTTAACAGTTCTTCTTTGACTTGAGATTCTATTTCTTTTACCCCTTTCCCCTCTTCAAGTTTTGAAGCAATAAGTAAGCTAGCAGCGTTTGAAGTAGCAATTATAATTATATTAGTCAAATCAACTATTTCTCCTGTTCCATCTGTTAATCTACCATCTTCTAAAACTTGTAAAAACAAAGTTAATATTTTAGGATCTGCTTTTTCAAATTCGTCCAATAATAGTAACCCATAGGGATGGTGATGTATCTCGCCTGTGAGTTGGCCTTCTTCATCATCTTTTCCTATAAGTCTTTCGATAGACTCAGGATTTTGGTACTCTGACATATCAAAGCGCCAAAAACTACCTTTATTATGAAAGTATATCTTAGCCACAATTTTAGCGAGTTCTGTCTTACCTACACCTGTCGGACCTACAAAGAGAAAAGAGCCAATAGGTCTTTTTATATCTCTTAATTGGGCTGCAGATCGTTGTAAAACTTTAGAGACTGCGCTGACAGCCTCTTCTTGATCTATGAATTCTTGATGAACTAGTGGAGAAAAATTTAGTATTTCCTCCTTTTGTTTTCCGGTCACCTCTCCTACTGGTATATTAAGTTCGGTTTGAATTAATTTTTGAACACAAGCTCGTTTCACCCACGCTTTATCTGCATACGATAATGATCTCTCCCATAAATTCAAAGCACCAGCAGGTAAAGCTTGATCTACTATAAACTTTTGGCTACTTAAAATTATCTCTTTTAAGGCTGGGATTGTATATGATATCCTTTTCTCTTTTTCTGTCTTAATACACTCAATTTCTAAAATTTCAAACGTTTCATCTGTGGATGCTGGAGGAAGAGATATTTTAGTAAATCTTTGTAAGAAAGTATGATCCCGTTCTAAAACTTTCCCTAACCCCTCTTCTGTTGAGCTTATAATAAAGACAATGTCCTGAGAATTGAGATAAGGTAATATTAAGGAATAAATATTTAAATTATTTCCTGCATCTCCTATTCCCAGGTCCTCTACTTCATCTATATAAATAATGATATTCCCACAATTTTGAGCTTCATCAAATATGCTTTTTATCCGTTCAGCTAACTCCCCTTCCGTTTTGACACCAGAGATAAGTCCTGTTAGATCTAACTGAACAATTCTTTTTGTTGCTAGTGACGAAGGAGCATCCCCACGAATAATTAATTTGGCTAAATATTCAACTAATGTTGTTTTCCCTGTTCCTGGTTGTCCTATTAATAGGATATTTCGATTATTATTTAAAGATAAGGTATTTACTACTTTACTCACAACATCTACTCTTCCTATAAGGTCAGGAATAAATCTTGTTGAAGCTTTTTGGGTCAAGTCAGATGTAATACGGTCCAAATTCGGGGTAGGAATATTTAACCATCCTCTGTTGACTCCTTTTAAATGCCTTACTTCAAATTTTTCATCCCAAACATTCACTCTTTCTTTTAATTCTATCTTCTTTTCGACAAACTTTAGAGTATTAATAAAATCCTCTTCTCCAAGTCTAAATTGAATTAATTTTTGACTAAAAAGAGAGGTTGAGAGAACAATTCCACAAAAAAAATACTCTGAGGAAAGATATATCGCATTCAGTTCTTTTCCTAGCTTAAGTGTTTTCTCTAGAGCAGAATTAGGATCATAGATCAAGTTTAAATTCAAGACATCTTTTGGAGTTAGCTCTAAATATTCCAAAAAGACTTTTATTTCATCAAATTGTAGGAGTGCCTTTAAATCAAATTTAGACTTATCAATCAGCGAAGACTTCCATATTTCTTCAACTCCTTTAATTTTCCAGACCTTCTTTTGAGGATGACTGAAATAATTATAAACAATAAAAATTACCCCCCAAGCACAAACCAAATGAAAAATAACCCTCCATTCATCTTGTATAATAAAAGAAAGGAATGGAGATGCAATCCAAATCACGCTTAAGGATAAAACTATCAAACTAACGAAACCGAAACTAAATAATCCAAGAATAATTCTGCTTAATCTAAATAAAAGACTTAAAATACGACCAGTTATCGACCTGTCATGATATAAAGGTACAAAAAGTAATCTAAACATTAAGCCAACACTCAAGTCCTCTTCTAAGTAAAACAATGAGTTTTCCCAAATTCTCAACCATACTAAAACTCCATCAATAAACCAAAACTTAAAGATATATAAAGGCAAATATAAAAATCTCATTTTATAGGTAAATTAGAATTCAAACTAACAATATCATTTATTTCACTCTAACAACATTTCCTTTAAGATCCAATTCAACAAAATGTTTGGCTCTACCTTCTAAATAAGCTTGACATTGATTTCCTGGCAAATCATCTACAGGCTGCCTTGGGTTATGAACTATATCGGCTACCCACCCTGGCATCAAATCATTTGTTAAACAAGGACCAGATGAGAATTTTACTCCCTCTTTGACTGCTTTCCGATATAAACCCTGTGCCAAAAAAACGGCGTGTTCCGAATCCATTTTAAATTTCATCTCCTTACTGACCTGTTGTTGATTAAATATTACAGTCAAAGTAGCCATTAACAAAACGAATATTAGAACTCCCCAAAACAATCTTGTTCGGCGCTCCATATAAATATTCTAGCAAACTTTAATAGAAATTTTTACAGGGCTACTCCCCTAGTTTGGCTGCAGAAGTAGATACTGGTGCAGCATCGAAGTTTTTTAATTTAGTTTTATCAGGACTAAAATACCAAGTATAAATATTTTTGACAACAGGTGCTGCGACATTTGACCCCTCACCACCGCCTTCTATTAAAACTACACTAGAAAGTTGAGGATTATTAATTGGAGCATAAGAAACATACCAAGCATGAGTTCTCCCTTTGGGGTCTCCATATTCTGCTGTCCCTGTTTTACCAGCCGTAGGGATTGAAAAATTAAAAAATGGCCACGCAGTACCTCCATATTGAGGAACCAGACTGATTCCTTTTTTGACTAAAGTTATAAAGCTAGGATCAAATTTAAAATCTACAGGAAAAAATGTAAATTTTTTAATCAAAGATCCATCAGATGCAGTAATCTTAGTAACAAGATGAGGTCTATAATCTTGACCATTATCAGCGATTAAATTGATCTCATAGATAATTTGTAGAGGAGTAGTGAGCAGATACCCTTGGCCTATCGCCATATGCAAAGTATCACCTGGATACCAAATCTGCCCAATATTTTTTTCTTTCCATCTGTTATCAGGAACTAATCCAGTAGCCTCGCCAGGAAGATCTATCCCTAATCTTTGACCGAATCCTATCTTTAAAGCAGTATCTCCGAGAATTTTTTCACCAATTTTCTCACCAAGCACATAGAAATAAGTATCATTTGAACGCTGTAAGGCTTTAACCATATCAACCGGTCCCTCAACCTTTCCATATTGTGTATAGTACCAATTTGTAAACGTAAATTTTCCTAGGTGTAAAATTCCAGTATCATTCACAATCGTTTGAGGTGTTATTTTTCCTGAACTTAATCCTGCTAAAGCTGATGTTATTTTAAAAGTCGATCCGGGAGGATATGTTCCTGAGATAGCTCTATTCAATAATGGAGCATTAGGATCATTAAAATAACTAGTTATTAAATTATCTTTATGGGGATCAGTAAAAGCATTCGGGTCAAAAGAAGGATAAGAGACCATCGCTAATACATCTCCATTTTGGGGATTTTGTACTATTGCAGCTCCACAACAAGATCCTACTGATAAAGCCGCCTCTTTGACACTACTATAAAGTTCCTTTTGTAAATTAATATCCAATGATAAATAAATATTATCCCCGGGTATGGGGTTAATCGTTCTAAGTGTCTGAATTTTTCGCCCATCTGCATCAACTTCGATAATCTCTGCTCCGTCTTTCCCACGGAGAACGTTTTCATAAACTTGCTCTACACCAGCTCTTCCAATCCGATCCCCACTTCTATAATTAGCATACTGAGGTTCTTTAAGCTCACCTGATGATATCTGACCTACATAACCTACAACATGTGCCGCAATCTCTCCGTATGGATAATGCCTTATCGTATCAATCTCTAGCTCATTAGCCCTAGGATCATGACTTGCCTCTAAAGACAAAGCTTCATCACGGCTAATAAATTTATTTTTTAATCTAAATCCTGGCTCATTATCTGCTAAAATCTGTCCATTTCGATCATATATTACCCCTCTGGGGGCATGAATAATACGAATTTGAATCCTATTAGAATCTGCCAAAGCTCTATTAGCCTCACCAGTTACTATTTGCAAATAAAACATCCTTAAAAACAAACTGAAAGAGATTAAAATAAAGGCAATCCCGATCAATACTATTCTCCAGACTGAAATTAAAGGAACCTCTCTTTCATTAATTAAATTCGGAATCAAAGAATCTTCCCATTCAGTTTCCTTTTGTTTTCCAGTAGAAATCTTTGAAGAGACTTTCTGTAGGCTGTCATGAAAGGCTAAACCTAATTTTTTACGATGGCGTCGAAAACTTACCATATAAGTGATTAATAATCCTTTTTAAAAACTAAGCTACTTTTACTTTTAACCTCAATTCTCTCAACCCAAATTTTTATCAGTGGATAGATAACAATTACCGAAAGCGTTTGTATACTAAGACTCATCCAGTCAATACTTGTCCCCATTATCAAAAATAATAATTGTTGAACCAAAGTTAAAAGTAAAGCAAGAGGCAAAATAAAAAACCATTTTGTCGAGAATGGTACTCTTTTTATAAGATATGTTAATTTCACTAATATCAGATAAAATATGCTCAATAATCCGAGATCCATATTTTGGAGGAATGAAACTAACAATCCTAATCCGAATGCTAAATAGTAATTAGTATTATCTTCAACTAATAAACTTCGAGAAAGGAGTACAATCGCCAGAAGATCAATCCGCAATAATGAACTTTGAATGAAACTAAGTAGTATGAGCAGGATGATAAATATAATCATAAACTCTTGATAATATAAACTATCTCCAAATCTGAAACCTCAAAGTTGGGTTTGACTTCAGCTGTTTTAAATACCTCATTAGGATTATCATTCACCTTACTCACTGTTCCCATTACTAACCCTTTTGGCAAATTGTTTTCTATCCCTTCTGAATACACTAAATCTCCCACCGAGATAGGCTCTTGATGTAGTATCTTTCCCATAATTATGACTGAGCTAAACTGTCCTTGCAGTATACCTTTCGCCTTTCCTCTCTCACTTTGTGAATAAACTGCAAGGGTTGAATCAGGATCTGCTAATAATTGGATTGAAGATGTTCTAGGGCTTACACTCTTAACCTGCCCAATATAATTATTTAAATAAACAACAGTATCTCCCACTGCTACTCCGTCTTCTGAACCTTTATTCAGTATTAGATATCTTCCCTCTCCAATAGGTCTTGCAACTATTGTTTGGAAGCTATTTAAGCTCAATACTTTGTTTTGTGCTATTTGAGCTTGAGTTTCCGCTAATTGCTGTTCAAGTCTGGCTTTATCACTACTAAGCTGAGCAAGCTGTAATCTTAAAGCACGATTCTCTTGACCTGCTTTTCTTGCATTCCATATGAATAAAAATTGATTCTCTGCCTTTACGCCAGTATCGTATATTCCTATCTCAATAGGTACACAGATAAGGGAAAGTTCTCTTTTAGGAAATTCTAAGATTTTAAATGTGTCTATTATTGCTATAAATACTGAAATAAATAGTAATACAAAAAGCAATTTCAGATCTGCTGTAAAAGAATCCATCGTTGGTAATATACCACTAAAGGCTCAATACTTAAAAGATTTAATTACCAGCTTTACAGAGAATATTAAATATGATTATCATTGGTAAAGAGATAGGAGATAAACCTAAGTTGAAAAAAATTTTAATTGTAGCATTTATATTTTTGATTATTATAATAGGAGGGCTCTCTTTATATCGTCAGTACCGACGTAACCATCTAACTCCTGTTTATACTAATCCTCAATTCCTTCAGAATAAGACTGTCCCTACTGTTACAACGAACTCTTCCTCAGATAGTTCTACACTCACCAATCCTAAAAAGAGTGCAGCTCAGATTAATCAGGAATTAGATAATATAAATAGCTCTTTAAACAGTGATGACCTCAGCGGACTTTAGAAAGTGTTTGACTAATAAATACTTAAAAACCCAGATTTTAATGACCTGGGTTTTTTTAATAGCTAAAAAGTGGTGGGCACCGTCTTAACGGTGTAGTTTTTTAAAGAAGTACCAAAAACTTCTGTCACCTTATCCTCTAATTAGCTTAAAAATTAAGTTTTGTTAAAGGGTGAGCAAGGATAACAATGGATCCAAATTTCAGCTACCTATCGCCAGAGGCGATTTAAGGAATCTGTCAATTTGATCAAATCTCCAGAAAGGAGGTGATCCATCCGCAGCTTCGGCTACGGATACCTTGTTACGACTTAAGCTTCATCGCTGGTTTCACCTTCGACCGATAAAATCGATCTTCGGGTGCCCCCAACTTTGCTGCCTTGACGGATTGGAATAATTTAAGGTTATCTTCCGTTCCCACTTAGCGAGCCGATTTCCGGCACTAAGCGAGCCGAAATGTTTTTAACTCATTATGTAAAGCATCCATTGTGAGTTTTAAAAACCAAACTTATTGTAATGGATTCTCCTTAAAGAAAGGAACTATCACATTTTGGATATCTGCTTATTTAGTAACTTCATACGAAGATTGTATTCTTTTTATCGTTCCCTTGAAACTTTCTATAAATATATCCTATCTTGAAAAATATACAGGCTTTGTCTAAAAGCCTTTTATTATCAGAGTTCTAATCTGAACTAAAAACAACCTTCTTCATCAGTTACCCCAACAATATAGTCTAACGTTAACATTTCGTAGATTCCTTTGGTATCTATTTGTAATTATTAATCTCAGTAGTAATTCAGATTAATAATCTTGCCAATACCTACTATGAATCTGCTGACTTCCTAAGAGGCAATTACCTCATTCTTCTTAGGATCTCCATGGGTTATATATAGTGCTATTCCGAACATTCCATATAAGTTTTAAGATATTTATCTTAAGACTTCTCTCAAACCGCCCGATGAGATCATCTATTAAAAAACTCTTTTTAGTTGGACTATTCTTCGCTTCAGGCCCTCCAGCTAAAAGGTTACCCTTTATAGCCTGCCAATTTTTTTTAGCTATCTATAAATTATAGAATAGGACTTTAACCTATTAGTACTATATACTGCCATGCGCGGATAAAATTTGCGGTGTGTACAAAAGGCGAGAACGTATTCACCGCGACCTGCTGATTCGCGATTACTAGCAATTCCTCCTTCATGAGGTCGGGTTGCAGACCTCAATCTGAACTGAGGCGAAATTTCAGAGATTAGCTTACAGTTACCTGCTTGCAACTCGTTGTTTTTCGCCATTGTAGGGTGTGTGTTGCCCAGGACGTAAGAGCCGTGCTGACCTGACATCATCCCCACCTTCCTCCCCGACAAAATCGGGGCTGTTTCGCATGAATAATTTAACATACGATGGGGGTTGCGCTCGTTACCCGACTTAACGGTACAGCTCACGCCACGAGCTGACGACGGCCATGCAGCATCTGTGTAGCACCCTCGAAGGTCACACGTTTCCGTGCGCTTGCAGCTACATGTCAAGTCCTGGTGAGGTTCTTCGCTTTGAATCGAATTAAACCACACGCTCCACTGCTTGTGCGCCTTCCCGTCAATTCCTTTGAGTTTTAAACTTGCGTTCGTACTCCCCAGGCGCTCTGCTTAACGCGTTAGCTTCGACACTGATTCCGACAAATCGGAACCAATATCTAGCAGAGATCGTTTACGGCTTGGACTACGCAGGTCTCTAATCTGCTTCGCTCCCCAAGCTGTCGTGCCTAAGCGTCAAGAATACCCTAGGTGTCTGACTTCTCCTTCGGCGTTCCCGATGATCTCAACACATTTCACTGCTCCACCATCGGTTCCAACACCCTCTTGTATCTTCAAGATTGAACATATCTTGTCCCAAACCTCGATTGAGTCGAGGGCTTTCAAACAAGATGCTTCAATCCGCCTACGCAACTCTTTACGCCCAATGAATCCGGATAACGCTTGCACCCTACGTATTACCGAGGCTTCTGGCACGTAGTTAGCAGGTGCTTATTCGCTAAGTACCGTCATAATCTTTCTTAGCAAAAGGAGTTTACAATCCGAAGACCTTCAATCCTCCACGCGGCGTCGCTCGGTCAGGCTTTCGCCCATTGCCGAATATTCCCAGTTGCTGCCACCCGTAGGTGTATGGGCCGTGTCGCAGTCCCATTGTGGCTGACCATCCTCTCAGACCAGCTACCCGTCGTTGCCTTGGTAGGCCATTACCCTACCAACTAGCTGATAGGACGCAGGCTCATCTTAAAGCGCGAAAGCTTTAGTCTTACGACCACATTGGAAATTACCCCATCTTTCGATAAGCTATGTCCAACTTTAAGGAAGATACCCACGCGTTACTCACCCGTCCGCCGGTTGCCCTTGCGGGCCCCCTTGACTTGCATGCTTAAGGCACGCCGCCAGCGTTCATCCTGAGCCAGGATCAAACTCTCAAAAAAAGCGTAAATAGTTAGTTTAGTTTTATCTGAAAATCAAATAAAACTATTTAATACTAAGCTTTTTGGAATTGACAAGTTGACTCTTGTCAAAAAATCCCACCACTTTTTCGCTATTAAAAGTGGTTAAACTATTTCAATTTTCAAAGAGCTATAGACCTTCTTTATAAAAACTTCATGGAAGGTGGTCTGTGAGGACCTAATTAGTTATGAGTAGTTTTCTTGCATTAAAAGAACTTTCCCAAACCTATCTTTGAAACTTCAAAGATGTAAGTATTCTACCTAATATGACATCTAGTGTCAATCCCAAATGAAGCTATTTAAAAAATTGATAAAGATTGGTTAGATAAAAACAAAGAAGAGGAAAATTTCCGCTTTAAAATGACGCCTAAATCAATATTGCCAAAACTAGCACTCCTTTCCTTTGCATATGGTAATTGATTCTCCAAAGGCACTAACCCCTGTAAGTTTCCTTCACCTACATTCAATGATTGCGGCAAAATGGGACCAGATCCTCTCACATTAAATGCCGATATTGCTTGATCGGAGATTCTCGTCTCTACAATCCTACCTTTCAGGTTATAAAAGCTCTCCATGCGAGTGTCTAAAGTTAACGAATATCCGCATCCTTTTTCCAAAGCCTCTGTTACGAGCTTAATTCCATCTAATCCTGCGGAAAGACAGGCTAATAAAGTTCTTCCAGCTTGATTAAAATCTCCCTCCTTAACTCCAGTTACCATTCTAATACAAACTTGATAATCATCAGCCTGTGGAATCGGTTTTAAGCTCTGAAAATTTTCATCCTGATCCAAAGGTTGGATATAAGAAGTATTTTGAAATACCAAAAAGTCAGAGTTACTCATGACAGTATTTTACTACCATTTTATCGTTTTGAAGAATATATATTGCAAGAGTTAAGGAATTAACTTAATCTTAGTATAGATGAAGTCAAAATTAATTATTAAGTTAATTTTAGCATTATTTATTATAATATTAATTCTTCCAATTAGCCCTTCTAAAGCTCTTTCATCAAATACTACAATTCCTTGTCCCACCCCTGCCGCAGGAGCTTATCAAGGTATTCTAGTATCCCCTAATGATTTACTTACCGCACCCACCCCAGATGCGAATAATTTTTCAACTTTCTCAGGGACCAATTGCATTATAAGCAATGCTACTATTTTTTCAGATTATTACTTTACTTCATTTGATAATGCACTCACTACTTATTTTACGAAAACTAATATCTCAAAGCTTTCACTTGTATATACACCTCCGGGGTCTGGAAGCTGTAATAAACAAACATTTACGCTTAACAATGATCAAAGTTGCTTTCAAAACTCACAAGGTAATTATGACCGATTATACTCTGTACAAAATGCTAATATAGATATTCAAGGCGATCCTTCATCAATTTTTACCGTACCAACTGTTTTTTTTATTGATGGAAATCTTAATATCAAACACAATATTGCAGCAAGAAATGGCGTATTAACTTTTATTGTTTCTGGGAACATCAATATCGACCCTTCAGTAACGAATATAGATGCTTTTATGATAACTTTCGGTTCCTTTTGCGATAGTTATGTCTCAAATAGTTGTCAATCCAATGGCAGTGATTCTAAGCTTGTTATTAATGGATCAGTTATTTATTTGAACCCAAGCTCAACAAGCCCTAGTTTTGTTCGCAGAATTTCTGGAACCGTAAGTTCATCAGAACAGATAATTTACGACCCAAGCTATATAGTTAATTTTGCAAATATCTTTTCTCAAGATCAAATTATCTGGAGCGAGATTCAATAAGAGTTTATAAAACTAAAATCTGCTAATTATTAGGAAACTGTGGGCAATATATTAGACTTGTAGCGAAATAGCTTTAATTATCCCCCTTACACCTGATATTTTATCCAGGTGGTCTGGTAAAGTTATATATACAAGCTACAGTTTTAATTGGTAGATTTAATTGCTCCTGATTTGTAATTTTTCCCCTGTACCTTTGGCTTAATATATTGAAATGTTTAAGGTAACTGATTGGATGTTCTACCTTTACCCTAATGGAGGAGATTTTATGGTTGTTTCTTTTCTCCTCTTCAGTTAACTCTTTACCTTTAGGTTTTTTCTGAGGTAGGATCATCTTAAGATGAGGATTAATACCATTTGAGCCTAGATATCCTAAATCCGCTATATCTACTGAATTAGGTGGAATATACAAAGTATTTTTATCAGATTCAAACAATTTCTCATCATGAACAGTTCCTGGAACTGTATCTGAAACAGAAGTTATCCTTTTGGTTTTAGGATTAACCATAATTTGATTTTTAACACTATGATGTTTCTTTTTGCCTGAATAATAATTTTCTTGATTTATGTTATGGCTAATATTAGCTTTAGCATTATCTTTAGGTCGTTGGATTGCTCTTTCAGTACAATCAACAATGAACTCAGATAATTCTGGATACTCCAGTATCCAACTCTCAAATGAGTTAATCCGGTGTAATCTTTGTTTTAAGGCTAGCTCATGACCTAATGCAGCAAACAGTACTTTAGATAAAAATTTAGTCCAAAGTTGAATGTTCCTTTTATCAAACTCAAATAGTACTTGAGCAAATCTAAAGGTAGGATATATTTTGTAGTAAAACAGGATGAAAAACAGTTTATCTGTATCATCTTTTAAAGTTGAATGTCTTCCACCACCTACATCCCTGACTCTGATAAATGAATATGCTCTTTTAGTTTCAGCTTGCCTTAGAGCTTTAGAAAATTTAGGCAATAGCTGATTAAATTGATTAAAAGTAATGCCAATTGCATATTGAAAAAGTTCAGGGTGTTTGAGAAGATAATTTATCATAAAGGCAGTAGCTGACAGGCTCCTGCCTTTTATGTTATCAACCTAATTTAATTTTAGTCAAATTAAATCGCTACAAGTTTATTGTTTCTAACGCTTGATACAACACTATTCCTAAAGAAACCATCACGTTCAGGCTTATATTTACTCCAGCCATTGGCAACTCTACTATAGTATCGCAACTTTGTAGAACTTCTTTCGATATTCCCAAACTTTCGTTTCCAACAACTAAACATACAGGCAAGCTATAATCAAGCTTATCGTATGGTAAAGAATCACTATCTTGCTCTATAGCGACTATAGATAAATCTGGAATCGTTGTTTTTAATTTCTTTAAAGCTTCTATTGTTGTTGGAAAATATTCCCAATCAACCCATTCTGTTGTATTGATTGAAGCTTTTTTTATTCGAGAGTTTGGAGGTGTAGCAGTTTCACCGCAAAGATAGATCTTTTTAGCAGCTACCGCATCAGCTAGACGGAATATAGAACCGATGTTATAAGTATCCAATACATTATCCAATAATATATATATATCTTTTTTTTGAATTTGATCTCGTCCCAATCCTGGTTCACCTTTACGAAGTTGTCGAGCGTTAAGTTTAATCATAGCCATAATTCTACCATGATTTTACTTAAACTATCTTGCTTTGTTTTTATTGACAGCACATTCTTTTTCTCATACCATAAATAAAAGATGAAAAATAATAAGATATTATTAATAATCATTACTAATGTATTAGTTATTGCGATTTTAGGATTTCTTTTTTATTTATATCTCAATAGCCATTTTATCTATTTTCCCAAAAATCCATCAATCAATATTCCACAAGGTAATAATCAATCTCCTACTGATCAAAATTCCTCACCACTTATAAATCCTAATAGCCACACATTACCTACTCCGCCTCCTCAACCTCCTCTAGTTCAAGGACAAAGAGCAACCTCTATTGGTACAATTACGAAAAAAGATAACGACAGCATTACAGTACAAAGTGCAGACGGTAAATATTCTCAAACTTTTAATTTTGCAAGTGTCGTGGTGATATATCCACTAGCTAGTCCAGGCAGTAGAGGAGTCAGTGGAACTACTAACAAAGATGCTATCATTTTAAATAAGCCTGTGGTGATAAATTTAATTCTTGAAAATGGAAAATATCTAGTCAATACTATTACATATCTAGCAAATTTTTAGAATGAAAACATTAAAAGATAGACTAAAAAAAATTCCTCTACATAAGATTCCAAAAACTGTGGCTTTTTCAGTATCATTATTTTTACTACTTTTAGCAACATACATATTAATTAATCAATACCCATTTGCTCACGCTTCAGATTATGCTTCAACTAAAATTTTACTGCCTATCTCCCCTTGTCCAACCAACCCGCCAGCACCAACTCCAGCTCCTCCTTGCGTATTAGGCGCAGCAAGTGCAGCAACGGCTACATATCAAGATGTTTCATCAGATGTACACATCTCAGGAAATGTGGGTATAGGCAATACTGCTCCATTAGGACCTCTAGCCGTTGGTGATGCAACGACAGTTGGCTCAGATGGGTATATAGTCTTAGGTAAGAAAACTAGTAATGGCTGGAACAGAGAAGCAAGGATTGGATATGATAACAACTACAATTTGATCCTAGGAGATTTTGGCGCTGGAAATAGTTCTGGCAGTGTTTGGACTCCTCAGTTAAGTATTGCATGGCAAGCTCCAGCGAATGATATCGTTGTAAATCAATATGGAAATATAGGATTAGGGACAGTTAATCCTATCGAACAGCTGGATCTTACTGGATCTATACATTTAAATGGAGCAAATAATTCTGGTGATTCTCCAGCTATTACATTAAATTCTGCAGACCAATGGACCTTTAATGGTCAAAGCTTAAGGTCATATGGTTTTGGCTTTCATACAGATGAAAACAGTACCAACTGGGGTCCTTATATATCAGGTTGGGGTGGAATCGAGATGTTTACAAATGATACTGCCAGTAATATTTTCGATATGACTCAAGCGGGTAATGTAGGTATAGGAACATCGACCCCGTGGATGAAACTAGATGTTCAGGGAAGTTTAGACTTAGCTAATAATAATAGTGCTTCTACCAATAGAATATATTTATCCTCTGGAGATGCTAACCATTACATTTATTCTACAGGTAGCGGAGGAAATAATATGTACTTTGGTGAATATGGAGCTAATTTTCACTTTACTGATACGAGTAATGGATCAGATGCAGTTGCAATCAGTCAGGGAGCATATTCATCGGGGGGTATAAAAATAGGAGGATCAAATTCATTAAGCGGTAATGCCAACGGGTGGATTTATGTAGGAGATGGTAGCAATACAGTTTATGGTAATCAAGGTCTTGCTGCCAATAAATTATGGGCAAACTCAACTCTTTGTCTATCAGGAAAGTGCATAACTGGTTGGCCTGGTCAAGAAACAACAGTTAGCTTAGGTCATTCCTCAGGATCTGGACATTGGGATAATACTAATTGGGATTCAAACGGGAATTTCTTTTATTATGATTCATCAAAATATACAGGTGCGACAGTGTATCTTGATGTAACAGGTACATCGGGCGCACCTTATAGTGCTGGTCCAGGGAGTGCTCCTTGCGCGGATGATACTACTCTGATACAGACAGTCTATGGAGAGTTAAAAAGCAATACAGATACAACTGGGGCTAATACTGCTGAAAACACGGACAGTACTTTTAATGTTACTAGTTGGCAAGACGTCCCCGGAACGCAGATGACTTGGAACAGTCATCCAAATTTATTAAGGCAAAGGATTGGTCCTATAACATTAACATCCGGCAGATTATATACTTATGCATCGCAATCGAAGAACTGCAATGGTTTTATTGTAACAGATGCGAATTTGGTATTTGACTGGTAATGACAAAAATCTTAGCTGTTGCCTATATCTTAATAGTCTTTTTATATTTCTTCATTATTCCTAAAATAGTGTACGCGTCCTGGATTATAGATATGACTCCTCCCGTATGTAAAGTAACAGCTCAAAGTGTTCCAAATAATATTGACCTTACTAATCAGTCTGTCCCTGCAGGAACAAACTATACAGCTCAAGCCTCATCTGAAGATACTCAGAGCTCTCTAATTTCTTTTACCTTTACCGGAACTACTGGAACTGGAACTCAAATTTTTAACTATTCTTTAGGGTCTCCTGTAGGAGCAGGAACTTGGGCTTATTTACCGACTCCTACTCCATATAATGGAACCACTTCAATAAGTGACTATCCTTACACATTTACAGCGACATGTGAAGATTCTGCTGGAAATAGTATTACAGTAAATCCTAAGATGTACACTCCCCCTTATATGCAGACAGTAGGCGGAGATGTTCATGCTAATCAGTAGATTTTACTTGCCGAAATTCCTCTTTTGTTTTTGATACCAGCTAACTGCTCTTCTTAATTCTTTCGCTCCAAAATCAGGCCATAAAGTAGGAGTAAAGTATAGCTCCGAGTAGGCTGTTTGCCAGATTAAAAAATTAGAGAGCCTTACTCTGCCACCGGTACGAATAACTAACTCGGGCTCAGTTTGACCATTAGTATATAAGTGCTTATCAAGAAGTTCCTCGTTAATTTTATCTAACTCTACACCATTTTTAACTATCTCCTTAATTGCTGATATAATCTCTTTTTTACCACCATAGTTTAAAGCAATATTTAATTTTATTGCCTCATTTTTGATATATGTTTTGCGCAATTCTCTAATAATTTTTTTTATTGTTTCTGGCAATCCGTTCAATTCTCCTAAGATCTCTACAGAAACACCCTTTTTCATCATTTTTTTTAACTTTGTATGATAATTAGTACTAATAATTCTAAATAAGCTTAAAACTTCGCGTTTTGCTCTCTCTTTGATATTTTCTGTTGAAAGAGCATAAACAGTAATCGTCTTTATTCCCATATCAGAAGCTTCATCTACAACTGTTTCTAAAGCATCCGCTCCTGCTTCATGTCCTTTATAGTCCGGTAGGTTATGATTTCTCGCCCATCGACGATTTCCATCCATAATGATAGCAATATGAGAAGGAATATTATTTTTACTTAGATCCATGGATGAAATAATATCAGATTAAATACTAGACTGCAAAGCTGATTAGCTTTATTTAGGCTTTTATAAAAATTTATACAAAATAAAGATTATTTATTCTCCTTTTAAGGTCCTTTATAATTTATAAGTAATATGAAAGTTGCAATCTTGGGAGGTGGGTTTTGCGGCCTGACTGCCGCTTTAAGACTCTTACAACAAGGCCATCAAGTAGTTGTTATTGAAAAAGATACAGAGGTAGGAGGACTTGCTGTGGGATTTTCCCAACTAAAATGGGATTGGTCCTTAGAAAAAGCGTATCACCACTGGTTTACCAATGATGACTTTGCCTTAAAACTGGCAAAAGAATTAGGACATAAAGTAATTATTACAAGACCACGAACAGATGTTTTTATTAACCAACGAATTCTTCCTTTTGATTCAGCAAAAGCGTTACTTACTTTTCCATATCTTAAATTTTTCTCTAAAGTTCAAACAGCGGCTACTCTTATTTTTCTTAAATATTTAGCTTCAGAGTCGACATTTTCTAATCAGTGCGCATTAGATTATCTTCGTAAAACTATGGGTGATGAAGTTGTAACTCTCATTTGGGAACCATTAATGACAGGAAAGTTTGGCGACTATGCTTCGCAAATTCTAATGACATGGTTTTGGGCCAGAATCAAAAAAAGAACTTCTTTCCTTGCTTATCCTGAGGGGGGATTTTTATCATTTGCAAAGGAGATAGAAAATAAAATTAGGAATTTGGGAGGAGAAGTTCAACTTAAAACTGCTGTTAAATCTATTAATTCCACTAAAGAAGGAATTGTGATTGAAACTTCTTCAGAAAAAATGGTTTTTGATCGGGTTGTATCGACTCTCCCTTCACCGGTTTTTTGTAAAATTGCCTCTTTCTTACCTCAAAATTATATAAATAATATAACATCTATTCCTCATCTCTCCGCTTTAAACCTAATCTTAATATTAGATGAACAGTTCATGCCCTCTTACTGGTTGAATATAACTGATAAGCAATTTCCGTTTCTTGTTCTTGCTGAGCATACAAACTTTATAGATAAAAAACACTATGCAAATCAACATATCTTATATATTGGCAACTATTTACCACCTACCCACCCAAGTTTTAAATTTACTCCTCAGAAATTATTAGTAGAATATTCACCTTATCTAGAAAAAATTAATCCCAATTTTAAATCTCATCTCCTAGATATAAAAATGTTTTCAGCACCTTTCGCTCAACCGGTAGTCACTCAAGGATATAGAGAAAAAATTCCTCTATTTCACTCACCCCTCAAGAATATCTATATAGCTAATATGGATATGGTTTATCCCTGGGATCGAGGAACAAATTATGCTATCAAGATGGGCGAAGATATTGCCGAGATGGTAGATGAGGAGGGAGAAGTTTAAACCTATATCTTCATGAAACATCTCCGTTTACTAAATCTAGATACACTTTTCCTGATACTAATAATTATTACCGGAGGTTTTTTACGTTTCTATAAGCTTGATTGGGGAAATGGTTTGTTTGCTCACCCGGATGAATATCATATCGTTATTGCAGCAAATCAGTTATCTTTTCCCACTCAGATGAATCCTCATTTCTTCTCATATGGAACTTTTACTATCTACCTTATTTACTTTACAAAGACTTTTTTATCTTTTCTTGGACAATTTATTTCATTTAATGCAAACTTGCTAAACCCTTTTTTGATAGGCAGATTTTACTCAGCACTATTCTCCACTTTAACTATCTATATAATTTATAAAATCGTAGACTCGAATTTTAATCGTCAAACAGCTCTTCTAGCAGCCTTTCTCACTGCCTTTACTCCTGGTTTAGTACAACAAGCCCACTTCACTACTCCAGAGTCGAATTTGATCTTTTGTCTTTTTGCCTCTTTGTACTTTATTCTTCTATATGTAAAAAACCCTCAAGTTAAAAATATAATCCTTAGTACAGTATTTTTAGGATTGGCCAGTGGAACAAAAGTCAGTAGCTTAACATTTTCTCCAGTAATCTTACTTGCTTTAGTTTTGAAGCAAAGGCATCAACCAATAAAGAAAGTCCTCTCCAACATTCCCGTCATTGCAGTCGCTTACTGTATTACCTTTTTTATAGTTGATCCCTATGTATTTCTTGATTTCCCAGATTTTATAGGCAATTTAACATATGAAGGAAATCTTGCAGCTGGGACATTCGTAGTTTTTTATACTCGACAATTTATTGGAACAATCCCCTTTTTATTCCAATTTAAAAAAATCTATCCATTTGCTGAAGGTCTAATTCTCCCATTCGCTGTAATAGGATTCATTGTTAATTTGTTTTTGATGGTAAAAAAGAAGTCCTCAACTTTAATGATACTCATTATCTCCTTTTTACTAATTTTTATTCCCAACTCATTACTCTTTGCCAAATGGACTCGGTTTAGCTCTCCTGTATTCCCTTTTTTAGCTATATTCGCTAGCCTTTCTATAATCACGTTTTCGAAACTACACACCAAGATTGGATCTATATTGGAGATAATTCTAATCATCAGTGCTTATTTATGGACTTTATCCTTCTTTTCTATTTATCTTCTTCCAGACGTTAGGATAACTGCTTCCAATTGGTTAGCAACTCATACACCAAAAAACTCCTTATTCCTTATTGAAGAAGGAAATACAGTTGATCTCCCTTTGGATGGAGAATATCGACGAATTGGATTTAATTTCTATAACTTAGAGAATAACTACATAGCTAAATTAGAACTCGGACAAGATCTAGTTGCTTCTGATTACTTTTTAATCCAGAGCCGTCGAGTGTTTGCAAATTTAGGAAATAAAAACTCTTTTCCGACAACTTCAAAATTTTACAAACTATTATTTAATGGAACCCTCGGTTTTAAGGAAATAGCCCAATTTTCTTCATACCCAGGGCTTTATCCTTTAGGAATTCCTATTCAGTTTCCAGATGAGGGAGCTGAGGAGACATGGAGTGTTTTTGATCATCCAGTAATTAGAGTCTATAAAAAAGTTCATTCTTTTACACTCCAAGAATATCTTGATATGCTAAACAGAGCAAATAATAATTAATTTAGGTTCAATGACTATGAAGAAGTATATCTTATTAGCAATCTTTTTATTAGCATTAGCTTTGCGTTTATATGACATTAACTGGGATCAAGGTTATCATCTGCAACCAGATGAGAGAGAGATAACGCTTGTCACTTTAACTTTACATTTGCCTATCACACCTCAAGATTGGGCAAATTTATTGACGCCTCAAAGCACCTTAAACCCTAAATTTTTTGCTTATGGCTCATTGCCGATATATCTCCTCTTCCTTTTAGGTCAAATTTTAAATCTTGCCTCTTATGATCGAATTGCCATTTTAGGTAGAGTGTTATCTGCCTTAGCAGACAGTGGAACGGTTTTACTGGTTTTCTGGTTAGGTAAAAAATTAATCAATCGTTCTGTTGGAATAATAGGAGCTCTTTTTTATACTTTCTCAGTATTACCTATTCAACTCTCTCATTTTTATGCAGTGGATACATTACTTACATTCTTTATTACTTTGACTTTAATTTTATCAATTTGTTACTATGAAAAACCCTCATTTAAAAAAGCAATAATTTTAGGTTTATTCTTAGGAGCTGCTTTAACGACAAAGATTAGTTCACTAGTTCTTCTTGCGCCAGTTTTATTATCTTTAGGTATAGATTTCTGCTTAATATTTCTCAAAACATTACATCAACCTAGATTCTGGATACCACATATAACCAAAACTGCTCGCAAGGTAATACTTGAGGGGTTTCTAATAATAGGTACCGCTGCTGCTACTTTTGTTATCTTTGAACCTTACGCATTAATAGATAATTTAAATTTTTATCAACAGAACTTAGAACAAGCGGCCATGACTAAAGACCCCTTTGTTTTCCCATATACATTACAATATGTTGGTATCCCGCATTATATCTATGAAATTAAGAATATCTTCCTTTGGGGATTGGGACCTATCCTTGCTTTGATATGCTTTATCGGCGTACTTTATGTAACTTTTATCGTTATCAAAAGAACAATTGATCATCCAACACCTCATCAAACAAATATTTCTAAATTCTTCTTATTACTTGTTTTTTTCTGGATATACCTCGGGATAGTTGGAAGTTTTGCAATAGGTTTTATCCGTTACATGCTTCCTGTATACCCTCTGCTTTGTTTCTTCGGCGCAATATTCTTATGGCAAATTATAAAAATAATAAAATTTAAACTTTTACAAAATGTATGCTATATTCTTTGCTTCATCTTGATCTTGATTTGGCCTCTTTCTTTTATGCATATATATTCGAAAGACAATACTAGAGTTTTGGCTACTAAATGGATTATTAAAAATATTCCCATTGGAGGAAAGATTGCCGTTGAACACTGGGATGATACTTTACCTTTGGGTATAGCTTCGAATTTTCAAATGTTTACTCTCCCTTTATATGACCCTGAGACACCCGCTAAATGGCAGCTAGTCTCCCACATATTGAATCAAACAGATTACATTGTTATTGCCAGTAATAGGTTATATGTTCCTCTTCAAAAGCTTACTGATTGCAGACATTTACCTCCAGGAAAATGCTACACACAGACCGCTCAATACTATAAAGAGTTATTTAATGGCAGTTTAGGTTTTAAAAAAGTAGCTCAGTTTTCAATTCATCCTCAGTTTTCTATCCTAGGATTTAAAATACTAATTGATGATTCCTCAGCTGATGAATCTTTTACCGTTTATGATCACCCAACAGTAATGATATTCAAAAAATCCGCATCATGAAGGAAAGACTTTGTCTTTTATTAATATTATTACTTGGTTTTATAATCAGAGTTTGGAACTTAGAACAATATCCCACTGGATTTTTTGCTGATGAGGCCTCGATAGGATACAATGCCTATACCATACTTTCCTCAGGGAAGGATCAATATGGAATGTCATTCCCATTTTTCTTTAAATCTTTTGGTGAATATAAAGATCCAGTAGAAATCTATAGCACAGTTCCTTTAATTTATCTATTTGGTTTAAGTCAATTCTCAACAAGACTTACTTCAGCTATATGGGGCACATTAGGGATTTTAGCTATTTTTTATCTAATACTAGAAATGTTTAAAGATTATCCTCATAAGACTCAGCTAGCGTCTTTCGGAGCCATTTTTTTAGCCACCTCACCTTGGGCCATTCAATTCAGCAGAGTATCTCTGGAAGGGCTAATGCCTTATCTCACTTTTTCTATCCTTGGAACTTTTTTCTTTCTAAAAATTAATCAATCTTTAAAATTCTTAATCCTTAGTATTATATGTTTTAGTCTAGCTTTTTACAGCTATTTTCCAGCCCGAATCTTTATTCCTTTTTTTGTCATTGGTTTATTAATTTTTAACTCTCAAATTTTTATTAAAAATAAGCCAGCTCTTCTTTGGGGAGGATTAATTACAGGTATATTTCTAACACCATTTTTATTATCAATTATTTCCAACCAGGCTTTTTCAAGATGGAATCAGGTGAGCATTTTTTCAAACCCTCCGCAAAATCAACCAATTATAGTGCATATCATAAATAATTATATAAGTAACTTATCAATATCTTTTCTATTTCTAAAAGGAGATATCGGAATGACTGGACAGTTTATCACACGGCATTCTGTTCGCGGATTTGGCGAGCTTTACCTATTCCAGGCACCTCTCATTCTATTAGGAATCATATTTTTAGTAAAAAAAAGGCTTTATTACCCCTCTTTTATATTACTACTGTGGACAATTTTATTTCCTAGTGGCAGTATGCTCACCACAGATAGGAGCGTCCAAGCAACCCGATCTATTATTGGAATTGTTCCCCTGCAGATTTTTTCTGCTTTAGGCCTAATCTATCTTTTGGAGCTGATAAAAATCAAAAAAGCAAAAGAATATGTTCTCTCCCTTTTCTTAATAATTATATTTATCTCTTTAGGATTATATCTTTATGTATACTTTAAAATTTACCCTTCTTATTCGGCTAACTTTTGGGGGTGGCAATACGGACCAAAACCGATAATGGCTTATTTTTTATCTCATCAGAATCTTTATGATGACCTCTATATGAGTGGAGAATTCAATGGTTCAGATATTTTTTTAAAATTTTATGATCCAATTAGCCTTTGTCAAAACAAATGTCGAATAGGAGATTTTCTCAGAGAACCGGGAATTATAAATAAAAACAAAAAACAACTTTTTGCTCTTAGTCCAGATTACTTAAAAAAGAGTGCTTTCGGATCTAAATTCGATATATTAAAAACTATTCTTTATCCTAACAAGCAAACTGCATTTTTAATAGGTATTCTCAAATAAGGAATTCATAAATTTACTATTGCTAAAAAGCTTATAAAATTTTAAACTTTAGAATTGCTTAATATAAAATTATAAGATGGGTACTTTAAAAAAAGAACGTGTACTAATCACTGGAGGATCGGGTTTTTTAGGGATCAATTTAGCTAGGTTTTTATTCAACAAAGGGTATCAGATAACTATTTTAGATATAGCTCCTTTTGATTATTCA
Source organism: Candidatus Daviesbacteria bacterium (assembly GCA_027451625.1). Taxonomy (GTDB): domain Bacteria; phylum Patescibacteriota; class Microgenomatia; order Daviesbacterales; family UBA10151; genus DAIDIY01. Next base: position 29,190 of record DAIDIY010000047.1, read on the forward strand.
GACATCAAAGATAAAGTTAAAGTAGTCATTGGAGATGTTAGAAATAAAAAAGATGTTGCTTCAGCGATGAAAGATGCAGATTATGTTATACATACAGCAGCAGCCTTGCCTCTTTATAAAGAAGAGGATATCATATCTACAGAAGTTGAAGGAACTAAAAATATCCTCTTAGGCGCATTTAAAAATAAACTAAAAAAGGTTATTCATATCTCGTCCACTGCAGTATATGGAGTTCCTAATCATCATCCAATATATGAAACAGATAAGCTGCAAGGAGTAGGTCCATATGGAAACGCTAAAATTGAAGCAGAAGCCGAATGCCAAAGATGGCGCCAAAAAGGACTTTGCGTCACCATATTTAGACCAAAATCTTTTGTTGGTCCTGAAAGATTAGGTGTATTTGCTCTTTTTTATGACTGGGCTTATTCAGGCAAAAATTTTCCTCTTATGGGAAATGGCAAAAACAGATATCAGCTTCTTGACGTATCTGATGTATGCCAGGCTGTTTATCTGGCATTAACTTTAAAAAAATCTCAGGTGAACGATACATTTAATATCGGCGCTGAAAAATTTACAACTATGAAAGAAGACTACCAGGCAGTTTTAGATTATGCAGGACACAATAAAAAAATTATAACTTTTCCTGCTACTCCAGTGATATTATTTTTGAGATTCCTTGAATTTCTTCATCTCTCTCCTCTTTATAAATGGGTTTATGAAACAGCTGCTACAGATTCATTTGTTTCCATTGACAAGGCAAAAAAAAATCTTGGCTTTAAACCTAAATTTTCAAATAAACAAGCTCTAATAAAAAATTACAAATGGTATGTTTCTAATATTGACCAGTTTCAAGGGATATCGGGTGTATCACACCGAGTCCCTTGGAGACAAGGAGCACTCACTTTGGTAAAATTATTTTTTTAATCAGTTGAAAACCTTAATAGATAGATTTAGGATGGAAAGTAGTCTACAATTATTTATAAATTTATGAATATCGGTTTTGATCTGGATAAAGTTTTTATAGATTATCCCCCACTTATTCCTCAAACAACAATTGATTGGCTGTATAAACATAGCATCAAAGAATTAATCCATCCTGGAGATTCTCACCTTCATTACAATATTCCTAAAAACAGATATGCTATCATGATTCGAAAACTAAGCCATCATCGTCTACTTAGGCCGAAAATTTCTCGAAATATCGCATTTTTAGAGTATCTAAAATCAAATTATCCACAGATTAATCTGTACTTAATATCTAGCCGATATTCATTTTTAGAAAATACGACAATAGAAATTCTCCGCAAATATGAAATTCTTCCTTATTTCCAAAAAATTTTCTTAAATAGTAAAGATGAACAACCTCATATATTTAAACAAAAAATTATAAATAGAGTAAAAATAGATTTATATATAGATGATGACCTTAATCTCTTAGAACACCTTAGAAAAAACTGCGTTAAAACTGGTCTTTTGTGGTATCATCCAGATGCAAACAAATCCCATATTGATCATATTAAGCAGATCTCAAGCCTGACTCAAGTGGTAGGATATATCAATATTAATAAGGATTCGGATCCAATCATATCTTCACAGCCTGTAGAAGTTTTAAAAAATAGGTTATCTTTAAACTTAGCCCAAAGTTTTAAATGAATCTAAAGATTTCAGGTTCTTGTAATATATGCTTTCAGATTTTGTATATATTTTTATATTTTGGTTAGTTTTATTCTCAATAGGTTTAGTCTTTTTACCTTTGACAGTAACTATTTTCAATAAGTTCTTCGACAGAGGTTATATTTTTTCAAAAATATTAGGTCTTACAATAATCAGTTATTTAATATGGATTCTATCAAGTTTTAAAATTTTTCCATTTGCTACATGGGAGATAATTTTAGTATTTTTAGCGTTTATCATCTTCAATACATATCTTGCTTCTAAGACTGGCCTAAAACAAATTATTACTTTGCCAATTAAATTATTTGTGGTAGAAGAAGCTATCTTTCTTTTTTGCCTAACATTCTGGTCATACATTCGCGGATTCAATCCTCAGATTCATGGATTAGAAAAATTTATGGATTATGGATTCGTTAATTCGATTATTCGTTCTACTTATTTTCCTCCAAAAGATTTATGGTTAACTCCTTTCACAATCAATTATTACTATTTTGGTCATCTAGTTACTGTAGTCTTAACTAAACTCTCTGGGATCAATCCCGATATTACCTATAATCTGATGATTGCCACTCTATTTGCATTTGCATTCAGTGCTTCGTTCTCAATTGGAACAAACCTGTTTCATAAATTAAACCCCAATTCAAATAAGCTTATCTTTTTAGCAGGATTCCTAAGTGCCTACTTGGTTAGTTTAGGAGGAAACTTACATACGATATACATTTTTTTTCAAACGTATACTCCTCCGGACAAGCCGGTACCGTTTTGGCAACTTCCTCTCCAGCTGAATTTAACAGGTTATTGGTATCCAAATGCTACCAGGTTTATTCCTTTTACTATTCATGAATTCCCTATATACTCTTTCGTTGTTTCAGATCTTCATGGGCATGTCTTAGACATACCATTTGTTTTGGTATTCATCGCATTTATAATTAAATTCTTTTTCGAACCTAAATTTACTAAGTTAGATCTTTTACTGAGCTCGTTACTAGTCGCAGTATTCTTAATGACCAATGTACTTGATGGTCCGATATATCTTATGATTATTGGTCTGGTTTTTTATTCGAAAAAAGTCTACCAACAAGCTATTGACAAGGACATATCATTTATCAAGAGTATGACTCTTAATCATAATTCAGTAATACTTAATGTAATTAAACAGGTAGGTATAATAACTGTTCTGTCCATAGTATTATCTTTTCCTTTTTGGGTTAATTTTAAGCCGTTTGGAGCAGGAATTGGGGTTATATGTGCACCGACGTTTTTAACGAAGATTGGACACATAGGACCTCTGCTTTTTGAACCGGATCACTGTCAAAGATCGCCACTTTGGATGTTACTTATTTTATGGGGACTACCTCTTTTCCTTACTTTAGTCTACCTATATTATTTAATCTATAAAAAACCTAAACAAAATTCTAAATTACATATTTTAGTCACGACACTTCTTATTTCAGGATTTATTTTAGTTGCTATCCCAGAGATATTTTATGTTAAAGATATATACCCTGCCTACTATAGGGCTAACACAGTATTTAAATTTGGTTATCAAGCATTTATAATCTTTGGACTGATCGGAGGATACATTCTAACCAGAATATTTGCCTCGGCAAAATCTATACCGATTGTAATCAAAGTTGTCACCTGTTTTTTATTGTTCCTGGCTGCGATTTATCCATATTTTGCAATCAATTCATATTATGGATCCCTTGCTTCTTATAAAGGACTTAATGGTTTTAATTATTTCTCAACCCTGTATCCCCAAGATTACAAGGCAATCCTTTGGTTAAGACAGAATATTTCAGGTCAACCTGTAATTTTAGAAGCTCAAGGGGATTCTTATACAGACTATGCTAGAGTTTCATCTAACACTGGTTTACCAACTATTTTGGGTTGGCCTGTTCATGAATGGCTTTGGAGAGGTAGATATTCAGACAATTCTGTGGTCACTGGTAATTTTGATCCGACAATTCATGATGTTCCAGCTCCTAGAGTTAATGAAGTTACTACACTCTATCAAACATCAGATATTCAACTGACCAAAGAGCTTCTTAAAAAATATCAAGTTCGTTATGTATTTATTGGAGCTTTGGAACGGCAGAAGTATCTAAATTTAAACGAGGTAAAATTTACCAAATTAGGTAAGATAGTTTTTTCTGATGGATTTACTAGTATTTATAAAATTAATCAAAATCTATAAGTATTCTTCTCCTGATATCTGAACTATTAAGCTTCTATCTCTTATGTGGTCCAATTCGATAAAAAAAATATTTTGATAAGTTCCCAAAAGTAGTTTCCCATCAGATATAGGTATAATTTCAGAAGGTCCTAGAAGAAGATGCTGACAATGTGAATGTGCATTAGGTTTTTTATCCAGCAGGTGATCAGGACTTTTTGAATGATTATACAAAGCCTCCTTGGGAGCAAGAGAGCAAAGAAAGTTTTTTATATCTTGCTCCAATAACTTTTCTGACTCTTGAATTATTACCGCTGCAGTCGTATGTCGAGAGAATATCAGAACCTGACCGTCTTTTATATTACTTTCTTTTACCAAATCTCCTATTTTATCTGTAATATTAATCAGATCTGGAGCTTTATTTCGACTCTTTAAAGAGATAGTTGTTGTCTTTATCATTTTAGAAATTTATTATTTGTTATATTATTAGTCTTTGAAATGATAAAAACTACACGGCCAAAAAGTCTAAGTTATAAAAGTTTCGAATCATCTTACAAGAAGCTGGCTCTGCCTATAATGAAATTTATTATTAAAAGAATGGGAACAAACAGTCCGGAAGCAGAAGAGATTTTTTCTCAAACTATGATTGCTGCTTGGCAAGGATGGCTAACGTTTGAACACAAGAGTAGCTATTTTACATGGATTTGTCGGATAGCCCTTAATAAAATAGCAGATTATTACCGCAAAGAGATTAATAATCATTCCAGATTAATAGCTCCAACTCTAGAAGAGATAGCAAATATAGGAGATCCGAGCATAACTATTGATGAGTCATTAGCTCTTTTAGAATTAAGACAATCTGTAAGAGAATGTCTTAACCTACTACCAGAGCATAAAAGACAGTTACTATACCTTAGATTCTGGAAAGAACTAACCTATAGCGAGATCGCTAAATTATTAAATCAGAGCAATAGATCTATAGAAGGCAAACTATATAGATACAAAATTGAGCTTAAAAAAATTTTGATTTCGAAATACCCGGAGTTAATTGCGATTAAAAATTAGTATCTTCGCTGATTTTTTAAGATTAGAAATAAACGAAATACAAAGATAGTTATTTTTGCCTCTGGATTAAAAAATCAGCCATCTCAGAAAGGAGCTTTTTATGACCATGACTTACATTCATTCTTTGAATTATTTTATGAGCTTCTGAAACTAATCTTTGCGAATAATTCTGAGCAAAATCTAAAGCACCTGTACTAATAAATAACTGCTTAACTTTTTCAAGATCTTCTTCATTTATCTCTCCATGACCATAATAGTCTCTTAAGACTTTTTTACTAAGACCACTTGATTTCTCAGCTGCTATAATATAAAGAATAGTTACTTTACCTTCTGCTACATCTGAAGTTACTGATTTTCCCAACTCTTTTTCATTACCAAATACTCCAAGAACATCATCTTGAATTTGGTAAGCTATTCCTAAATTTTCTCCTAGCAGCTTCAGTTGATAAAGAAGCTTGTCATCTCCATCTGCCAAAATTGCTCCAATTAGCAAAGGATAAACGATAGTATAATAAGCAGTCTTAAATTTATAGATTGTAATAACGTCATTTAGGCCATATTTTTGTTTCCGAGAAGCTAGTTTTACATCCAGCATTTCACCTAACACTGTATTAATAAACATTTCAGAGAATGCTCCTAAAGCCTTAATTTTATTTTTATTGGAAAAGTTGGTTTCTGCGATTAAACGATTTGCAATGAAGAATCCAATATCTCCCAAACAAATAGTTTGAGCTATTGCTTCGTGATCTCCTCCCAAAGCTTGATACAAGGTTTTTTTACCTCTTCTTAGCATACTTTTATCGATAATATCATCATGTGCTAGTATAGCTGTCTGAAAAATCTCTATAGCGGTTGATATTTTTAGTATATCTTCTGATTTTTCTCCACCACCAAGATCATATCCTAGTTGCACCAAAGTTCCCCGGAGTCTTTTCCCCCCCTCAGAGCTACTTATAAAAGTTTTTGTTAAGGGTAATAATTTAGATGAGACTTGAGAGACTCCTGAGTTCCATTTTTTAAGTTCTTGCCTCAAAGACTCATTAATATCAGTCCCTATTTGTTGTAAATAATCTAAAAAACCCATCTGCTAAATTTAGCATAAAGGTTTGGTATAATTCAATTCATGTCAAGGAATCTTATTATCATCAAGATTGGAGGAAGTGTTATAACTGATAAGACTAAAGACATTCCGACTCCAAATATTAAAATTATTAAAGATATAGGGCAACAGCTATCTCAACTTTATAAATTAGGGAGCTATCAGCTCTTACTGATTCATGGAGCAGGATCTTATGGTCATCCTCTAGTCAAACAATTTAATTTAAATGAAGGAATAAAAACGGAAAAACAATTCTCAGCAGTCTCTCAAGTACAAAGTTTAATGATCCAATTAAATAATCTAATGTTAAATTATTTCGATTTTCCTTGTACTGTTTTTCCTCCTCATTCTTTTATATATCAAGACAACAAAGAGCTCTCTTCTTTCAATACAGAGTTAATCGAAAAAGCTCTTTCACAAAATATTGTTCCAGTTCTTTTTGGAGATATGATTTACGATATAAGTCTGGGATACTCAGTTGTCTCTGGAGACACATTAACATCTTACTTGGCTCAGAAGATATATCCCAAAAAAGTCATTTTTTTATCTGATGTCAACGGTATATATGATCGAAATCCTAAAATTTATTCAGAGGCTAAACTGATTACTGAGATTAATAGCTCGAACTTAAAATCGGTACTAACCAAATTATCTACTAATAAATCAAATGATACAACTGGAGAGATGAGAGGAAAATTATTAAGTATTCAAAAATATCTTCCAGGAATAGAAGTATTAATTATCAATGGAGGTTATCAACTAGATATTAGAGCTGCTGTCTCAGACTCATATCTTTTTGGGACCAAAATACTATTTTGATTGTTTCCTATTATATCCAAATAATCAAAGACTATAGAAGGTAATCTCCCCGAAGGGCTTTCGAGCACAGGTGGACGATATAAAGATCCCAATGAAGCTCTTAATCTATAACAATAAACTCCGTCCCAAGTTCCAGGTCTCCAACCTAACCTACCTAGATTAATTGAAGTATCCTTTGATAATTTAGTAGATAAAAGATGAAGAGCAGATTTAACTTCTGGATGAAGATTTTCTGGAATCTCTGGAGTTTGTTGTCCATGTAGTGTATACAAAGGAGCCTGTAAAATATTGGAGGCAGAGTGCCAATAGATACCATCCACATCATTAAATTGAGATCCACGACCTCTTTTATTAGTCGTATGGAGCTCGTAGATATTAACCCAAACCCCCGGAGTCATTTGTACACGACAGAGGTGCCCATCCTTTAAGCTCTCTGGCGTCAAAATCTCTATTTGCAAACCGGCTGCTTCCTCTTCTAATAGTCTAAGAGTCGTTTGGAAATCACTCTCTCCAGGTTCTTGTGTCTCCATAGGGATCGTCAACATCCCAGCTACTTTACCTGTTACACGTTTAGAAGTATTTTCTCTCGTAGACAAAATTTTTCCATCAGGACCTACGATTACGGCGCAAACTCCAGAGATATTAACAATTTCATTCATATAAACATCTACTTCAGATTTAGAAAGTCTCTCGAAATTAGCTTTTCAAAGCAGTTTCAATGGCAGCTTTAACATCGGAATAAGAGGCAGCACCATCAATATATTTACCGTTTATAAATAATCCTGGCGTTCCAGTCACACCAGCAGATTGTCCAGCTGCCGTATCATTTTTTACTTCAGAGACATATTTATTACTATCTATACAATCATTAAACTGTTGGCTATTAAGCCCAAGCTCTGAGGCGAATTGTTTTAACTTATCTTTTGAGAATACTCCAGAGTTTTCAGATCCTTGGGAAGAGAATAATTTATCATGATATTGCCAAAATTTACTTTGATCATTAGCACATCTTGCAGCATTAGCTGCATCAATAGATTCTGGGCCTAAAAAGGCATAATCACGGTAATAAAATTTAACTTTCCCAGTTTTAACATAATCATTAATTATTCCCGGAACATAAGGTTCCCATCCTTCGATTTGACCTTTTAAAGCAAGTGTCGTCTGGCTATTAGGTTGAAATCCGCTAACCGCTCCACAAAAAGGACATTGATAATCAGCAAATTCAATTACAGTAACTTTAGCTGAAGAATCTCCCAATGGAGGAAGATTCCCTACAGTAGGAGGTTTTGGAGTTGGTGAAGGATGAACAGGAGCTGAGGAAGGATTGATAGATGACTGATAATTATTTGCAGATAACAACTTTAATCTTTGAGGAGATAAAACTCCTCCAGAAATTAATATAGAGACGCTTATCATAAGACTACCAAGTAATACTGCGGTCTCCACTGACAGACCCTTCTTTTTCATTTGACTTAGTTTATAACACTACTCGAAAATTTTCAATTTCAGATTAGGCACTTTTTATTTAGTTATTGATTATATTCATTCTGTGCCTCTTGAAAACCTTTTGTAATAATCGTATCAATAGCTGAAACAGCCTTTTTAAGTACTCTCTCAATTTCTGTTTTTTCCTTAAGTTGAAATTCTTCAGTAACAAATATATTTGCATCCATGCTCTTTCTCCCTTGGTCGTTTAAATGAGTACTCTGATTACCAATTCCGATTCTTAGGCGAATAAATTGATCGCTACCCAAATTAGAAATAATAGACTCAACTCCGTGGTGTCCTCCTGCACTTCCTCCCATCCTAATTCTCAATCTCCCCAAAAGTAGATCCAAATCATCATGGACTATAATTAGGTCAATTAAAGAAACTTTATAAAAATGAACCAGAGCATTTACTGCCAAACCAGAGTTGTTCATATAAGTTTGAGGTTTAGCTAACAATAGATCTGATCCTACTTTTAGTATTTGAGAGTGAAACTTAGTTGATTCTTCCCAATCAGCTTTTCGAGGATTATTTTTTTGGATAAATTTATTTAAAGCCATAAAACCTACGTTATGGCGTGTCCACAAATATTTCTCACCAGGATTTCCAAGACCGACAATCAGTTTCATTGTTCTATAGAATTATCCTTTCTTAAATTGATTCTTATACATTTCAACAAATTCAGACACCGTTGTTGCATCTTCGGCTCTTTTATCATCGCTTCTAAATCTGATCATTCTCGGAAATCTTAAAGCATAACCAGGTTCACCTTCAATTTTACCAGCTGTATGTATCGGACTTCTTGTAATTTCATCTGCAAGCACCTCAATTACCAACTCAGGTTTTATCCATACAGAAGGAATAATCTGTGAATTTACCCTAGCAGGCTTTTGTTCAAGCTTGATTTTATCTGCTTTCTGATGAATCTCTCGCCATTCTTCATCTGTTAATCCCGTACCAATTTTAGAAACTGTAACAAATTCATCTTTCTCTTTATCATAAATTCCAACCAGAAGAGCTCCTGCCCCAAAATCAGCTCTTTTACCTTTACCGAAGATATAGCCTAGGATAACAACATCTATTGTATCTTTCAGCTCTCCAGCTGAATGTTTCTTGAGTTTAACCCAATTGAAATTTCTAGCTCCTGCTTCGTATAGCGAGTCTGGACGCTTAATAATTAGTCCTTCTAACCCTTTTGTCAAAGCATCATCGAACAACTCTTGAATCTTATCTGCGTCTTTAGTAATTGTTCCTTTTTGAGGGAGAAGAATTTCATTTCCTTTTACATATTTCATCAACTTATCAATCCTCTCCTTAAGAGGTTTGTTCACTAAAGACTCATCATTGAGATACATCATATCGAATACAAAAGCTTTTAGAGGTAATTTTTTTTGCATCTCTTCAATACCATATTTCCTACGTCTTTTAGTAGTCTCTTGGAAAGGGAGAAACTCTTCTGATTCGGGATTATAAGCTAATGCTTCAGCATCTAAGATTGCAGTTTCAGCATTAATTTGAGATAAAGCTCCTTTAATTAATTCAGGAAACATGTGAGTTGTTTCTTCTAAATTTCGAGAGAAGAGCCTAACTTGGTCTCCTTTAGGTTGCCTCCTATCTAGATGAATTTGTACTCGAAATCCATCAAGTTTATTTTGCACATGTACCTCTCCTCCCATTTTTTCTATGATGGTTTGTGGGTTAGGTAATCGTTCGCAAAGCTCAGATCTTAATGGTCGACCAATCATTACGTCTAATTTATTAATACCTTCTATCCCTTTACTCCATAAAACTTCGCCGATTAAACCTAAATCAGAAGTCTTATTATATGCATTCTCTAAAAGTTTTCTTCCTGATCTATTGCCTATCTTGGCCTGAGCAAAAGCATCAAGCACAGTTGAGTCTCCAACTCCTATCCGACTACTCCCCAAAGGAATCCTAACTAAATGTTTAGCTGCTATTGGGGTAGTTATTTGTAAAATGTTCGCAAGTTTTGTAACCTTTTTATCTATAGCCCCTTCACCTATAGTTTTAGCTATTTCAGATAAATCTTTAAAAACATCCTTAACTAAGAGCTTAGTAGTCTGTGATTCTACTTTTTTAGCTAATTTCTCTGCTACATCTCCTAAATCACCTATTCGACGGTATTCAGCTAATATCTCCTCTTTATCAACACAAAATGCTTGAGATATCGCAGCAACTACCAGTTTTTCATTCATACCTATTTCAAGAGGAATATAGAATGGAGCAATTCTACTTTGCAGCAAATAAGTAATTTGAGCTATTTCGGATCCTTGAGCTTCTTGAAAGAGACTAGTTAATATATCTATCAACACCAACCGCGAAGATGTTTTTTCCAATTTTTCAAAATATTGAGCTAATGTATTAAATATCATCATTTTCTAGATTTTACATCATAAAAAAAATATTTTGGAGATCTTTTTAACAAACTCCAATTAAACAAAAAAGATTTAACGGAGGACATAGGCAGCTTTTTTAGTACCCCCAGTTTTCTTAATCAATCCTTTTTTCTTTAGAAACCTCAGTTCTCTTAATACTGTATCATCAGAATAATCAGGAAAAATTTTCCTAAAGTCTTTATTCTGTATCTGTTTATACTTATGAATATATTCCATAATTAACATCTGTCTCTCGTTTAATTCTATCTGCTCTCCCAAACGATCTTTAATATGACTATCCATTGAGATCCTCTTAACTCTTTCTTTAATACGATTTAACTCAATCGCCATTCCTTCAGTAAAGTATTCAAGCCATGGGGTTAGATCTCGTTGAGAACTATCCAAAACCAGTTGATTAGATACTACCTGCAGAGTCAAATAATACTGTAATGGATCATTATCGAAATATTCTTCTAATGAAAATAATTTTCTAATATCGTAATTCTCTAGAAACAATATTAACGTTGCAAGCGCTCTAGAAGTTCGTCCATTCCCCTCCACAAAGGGATGGATTCGAGCCAATTCATAATGAACAATTGCGGCTTTAATTACTGGATGTAAGTCTTTCGTCTCTTGTGAGTTAATCCAGTTTAAAAGATCTTCTACTAAATAAGGTACCTCCGCAGCAGGTGGAGGTGTATATGAGATCTGACCAGTTTGGCTATTTCTTAAAACCACCTGGCGTAAACGGAATTTTCCTGCATACTCATCATCAACCACTCTATATACAGTTAAACGATGAATCTCCAAGATAGCTGCATTTGTTATAAAATGTGGCTTTTCTGGATTTACTTCTGAGGAGATAGTATCGATAAACTTTAAGACGTTTCTGTAGTTAATAATTTCTTGGATATCTCTATCACGAGCTATCACTTCTTTACCATCTAATACTTCTTGCGCTTCTTCAAAAGATAAAGGATTACCTTCGATATGTGTCCCATGATGGACAAATTTCTCTACAGCCTCTTTGCGAAATTTTGCTTCCCAAGCAGGTATCAAAGGGGAATTTAAGATTACTTCACGAGAGGCGTCAATTATACCTATATTCTTTAAAATTTTATTTGTAATTATATACTTAGGTGAAAGCATATCTAAATGATAAAACCTAAATAATTATTGCATATTTCCCGCAAATGGTACAATATAGTCGTATAACATTTTGGATTATTAATATATGGCATCATCTTCAACTAAAAAGGCAGAAGAAAAAAACTTTCAGGAAACTCTTGTGTCTCAGCTCGTCACTTTATCAACTTCTGGGTTCGGATTAGTGGCTGCTCTCGCATGGAATAATGTGATTCAAGATTTGGTTAAAAACTATATTCAAACATATTTTCCTAAAAATGCTGGAATAATATCAGAATTGATTTATGCTGTTTTAATTACTATGATCGCTGTAACAGTTACCTACCAGCTGTCACGTCTTGCTGCTAGATTACATAATCTTAAAAACAGATCATCATAATAAGCAATTATTAAATGATGTCTCCTTTTTCAATTTTAATTACCTTAGCTTTATTTAAAAACTCTTTTGGTAGATCTAAGATATTTATAACAGACAAAAAAGTCTGTTGACTATCTACCATCGAGATTACATAATCACGATGTTTTTGATCTAGCTCAGAGAAGATATCATCAAGTAACAAGATAGGATCAAGACCTTTAATATCTTTAATAAACATTCTCTGTGCAAGTTTCAAGTCTAAAACTGCTGTTCTCATTTCCCCTCTTGATCCATAATATGCTAAATTTTTATTATTTGCTTGAAATAAAAAATCATCTCTGTGTGGACCTACCAAGCTCATTCCTGCTTCAATCTCTTTAGATAAATATTCATTAATACGTCCGATAGAAATTACATTTGGTTGATGTACAAATTGTAATCCCGGCAAAAACCCTTCGCTTTCACCTAACATCTTAACTTTTTGATTTAAAGAATCAATAAACTCAGATCGTTTACGAGAAATTTTTTGTCCCAAGTCAATTATTTGGAGTGTCCAATATTCAAGCTCTGAGAGCCGACTAGTACCTTCTCTTATCCTTTTTAAAAGACGATTCCTAGAAGTTAAACTCTCATTATATCCAATTAAATCTTTTCTATAAGATAGATCTATTTGAGATAAGGAGTTATCAATATATGATCTTCTATCAGCTGGAGAACCCAAAATTAAATTTATATCTTCAGGAGAAAAATATACAACTATTAGTTCGCCAGCATAATCAGTAATCCTCTTTGCTAATCCGTTTAGCTTAAATTTCTTTTCAATTTTTTCATCGATATGGCCATCAGATACTTTTTGCATTCCAATTACAACTCTTGATGTCTGTTGATTATTTTCAATTTCTCCTTCTAAATAAGTAAATTTCTCACCATCTTTTATCAGCTGGAAATCTTTGTCAACTCGAGGAGACTTTCCTCCAGCTAAAAAATAAATACTTTCTAAAAGGTTAGATTTTCCTTGAGCATTATCCCCCACTATAACGGTCATCAGTGGGAACTCTAACTCCAATTTTGAGAAGTTTCGAAAATTTATAAGTTTTAGTGTCCTTAACAACATACCTTAATCTGATTTAAGACATTACGAAAAACTAAATAGACTGTCAATCTAATGAAGCATGATAGAATTTTTAGAGTTTAAAAATTTAATTTATACTCCTTTATTTCCTTTTTGCCAATGTTCCAGTCCTAAAAATTCTCTTAGCTTATAAGGCAAAAATTTTTCTTTGAAAAATAGGCTTGGAGAATAAGCCAACATGCCTAAAATAAATATTATAAGTCCTAGCCCTAAAAAAACAGTTGCAGCTCCAAAGCTATCTGAAAGAATACCAGCCAAAAATACAGGTAAAGCCGCAAAAGACGTCATTATTACAGCAAGTACTGCGAAAACTTTACCCCGATCCTTTTCTGGAGTATTCTCTTGCAGCACTGTCTGACAAGGTATAATTATCGACACAGTTGCAAAACCTAAAATCATTGCTCCTAAAGCAAAATAGGAAGAAATCGAAGGAGCTCTAAAAAAATACCGTGGGTGCATCAGATGAATTGGGATCTCGTGAAGCTGTAATAATTTTACAATTATTGGTGTTGCTCCTACTAGAATAAAGATCAATCCCGAAACGATAATGGCCGGGATAACGATTAACCTTCGAGGTAACTTATGAAACCAAAACTTATTACCGAGTATTATACCTAGAATCATTCCAATTCCCAATGGAAACATTACAAAATAAGATGAATCAGTTGCATGAATTTTCAAAACAGTCTCTAAATATGAAGGCATTAAAACAGCCAACACCCCCACTACTCCCTGCATTCCAGAGAGAATAATAATCGCAGCAAATACGGATACTTTTTCTCGAATGAGCTTAAGGGTTAACTTGCTTTCTATATAGGTTACTCTAATCAAACGGTCTATGCTATTAAAATTTAAGAGTCCTTCGAATTTTTTATCTTCTGTTAAAACCTTAATTGGAGGTAAATTCTGAGCAAGTAGTGAAGCTATGAGTAGTATTCCAGATCCTAAAATGAATATCGCATTAATTCCTAGTACGTTTAATATAGGTCCTGCTATAGAATAGCCTATCATCAAAGCTGCAGAAAATGTCAGTGAGAATAAAGAATTTGCTAAAAAGAGCTGTTTTTCAGATACTAACATTGGGATTGAAGAGCTCTCTGAAGGCATAAAAAACTGAGCTAAAGAATTAATTATAAAAGTATCAAACAATATTAGTACAAAAGAGGCTTTAATGAAGATAAAGAGCGCGAAACAGAGTGCTATCACAAAATCAATTAATATAATCAGTTTTCGTCTATCTAAGATATCTACAAATACTCCAGCAAAAAGCCCAAATAAAATTGCCGGGGAGTAGATTGAGAGCATCAGAGCAGAAACTGCTACTTCTGTTCGAACAAGCTTAAATACCCAAATGATTAAGGCAAAGTTTATTGCGTTGTATGAAAGTTGAATTAATATTTGATTGAACCATAAATACCTAAACCCTTTATTTCTTAAAAGCTCACGAAATCTCACACTCGAACCATCCATAAGTTAAAAATTATTATATACTAAAATAATTCTAGACTATTTGATAACAATCATTACATTTGACATCTAGAACAATAAAAACTACTCCTTCCATTCAAAATTATATTCTCAATCAGATTTCCACAGGTAAAACATGGTTTTCCTTCTCGATTATAAACTTTGGCAACATTTAGAAAGTTTCCTTTTTCTCCTCTTTCATTGACAAAATGAGATCTACTAGCACCTTTTTGAGCAATACCCATCAATAAAACTTTCCTCATAGAATCAAATAACTTTTTAATCTCAGATTGGCTAAGCTGTTCAATCTTTTTTACAGGATTAATTCTAGCCAAAAATAGAGCTTCTGAAGAATAAATATTACCTATTCCTACTATCAGATGTTGATCCATAAGTGCTACTTTAATTGCAGTTTTTCCTCTTTTCTGTAAGCTCCTTCTAAAATCATCAAATGAAAAGTTGTCCTCTAAAGGTTCTGGACCTAAATTTCCAAATATATCATCTATTGCTTTCTGTAAACTAGGAAATTCCCTTATCCAACCAAACTTTCTTTGGTCATTAAAGTATAGTTTCGAACCGTTATCAAAAGTAATAATTACTCTTATTTGTTTATGAAATAGTGCTTCATATCGTTTAAGGTTATATATTGTAGATCTATTTTTTTTTATTTTACTGGGAACAAAGATTAGCTGCCCGCTCATTTTTAGATGGATCACCAAGACTCTATCATTTTCGAACTCAATACCTAACATTTTGCCGCGTCGGAAGATATCTTTAATTGTTAAATTGAAAAAATTTTGAGGATTTCCTTGGAAACTTTTCTGATTATAAATATCTATTTTTAATACTTTCAAATTAACAGCTTGTTCCTTTAGACCCATTCTAATCGTTTCTACTTCAGGAAGTTCAGGCATAGACTTTGTAAGACTAACAGATACAGGTCATCTTTGTCTAGAATAAATAGTTAATACTGTTGACTACAAAGCCCTTACATAGAGAAAATATAAAGCTAACAGTGTAACTATACATTGGCTTGATAAACCATATACAACACCTACTTGAGTTTGCCACCCCGAGCCTGTAACATGAGTTTTAATACCAATCTTCTGAGACAGATGTAAAAAATTATCAAGATCAGTAAAAGCTCCAACAAATCCACCAACCATCATGTTTGGATCGCTTCTTAAAAGCCAAAGTAAACCTAACCCTAAAGATAGATCAATAAGGAAAAGAATAATATATAAAATCTTCCGCCATCTAGGCATATTTTTATCTCGAACATTTGGATCCCAGTGAGGCAGGAAATCCAAAACTAAATGGCTAATATAACCGCCTCCAATAGCCTCTGGGATATTAGAGGTAAAATAACCAACGCTAGCTCCAACTGCTACATGAGGCAAGATACTCATATTTTATTTATAACTGTTAATTTTAGATAATTTTTCTTCTACCTCAAGACCTTGCTTAATAAGTGAGAGAATATCTTTTTTAAACCTTTCTTTAGAAAACTTCTCTACTTCTTTGGAGATATGAGAAGATTCGAATTCTATTTGATCAAACTTCTCCAGTACAGACATTAAAGATTCAACGGTTGCTTCCTCATAAAATAATCCTGTTTTTTTATCAATAACCGTCTCTAAATATCCCCCAGCTTTTACTGCAATAACTGGAGTACCTAGAGATTGTGATTCAACTGCAGTTATGCCAAAATCCTCATCTTCTGAAGCCACAATCAAAGCTTTAGCACCTTGATATAATTTAGCTAGTTCCTCATCTCTCACAGATCCCAAAAATTCTATATTTTTTCCGGACTTTTTTCTCAGATCTTGTTCTATTGGCCCTACTCCAACTACCTTAAGAGGAAGATTTAAAGAAGTACACGCATCAATTATAATGTCAACACCTTTACCTCTTACCAATCTAGAAACTGACAGAAAATAACTCTTTTCTGATTTATGAAAAATTTCCATAGATTTAAGTTTTTCAATCTCTACGGGAGGATAAACAACTACTGCTTGCCGCTTATAAAATTTTTTAATTCTCTCAGCCACATTTTGTGAATTAGCGATTAACAAATCCGGCCTTTGAGATATCTGATAATCATAGAGGCGCAATAAATGATTAGCTAATTCTCCAAACACTCTAGTTAAAAGATGTTTTTTATAATTAAAACTAGTCGTGTACCCATATAGGAACCTTGGAGGAGTATGAATATACGCTAAATGGAGAGTTTTAGTCCCTGTTAATACACCTTTAGCAAAATACACAGCAGAGGAAGAGATCACTACATCATAATCTCTAAGATCAAAATTCTCAAATATTAATGGGGCAAAGATACGAAAAGGTGAGATAAGTTTATTCGCCAACGGTAACTTTTGAAGCCAAGAAGTTTTAATATTCCAATTTTTAAGTCTGTCCCTATGAACACCTAACCCTTTCAGATTACAATAAGCTGTATATATAGGCGCATCTGGAAAAAGCTCATGAAGAGCTTCTAATACTCTCTCTGCACCTCCATACTCTCTTATATAATCATGAACCAATGCCACCTTCATATAATACTTTCTCAAATATATTCTATAATATCTCAGATTAAATGATAGCCATTAGTCCTAAAATTTTAGAATATTCTGTAGATAAGAACTATTTTTTCCCACTTGTTAATTTATTTTTAGTTTCTCGTATTGCAATTGCAGGTAAATTATTTTCGTTTATCTGTAAATAATCAACTAGCATCGCACGATTGTATCTAATAAGACTCCTCAGTAGCCATGAGATAGCTTTTGATATTAGAATATTCTTTTCTGCTTTTAGACTATCGATATTCATAAGCGATAGCTTCACTAATCGCAAATCACTACTATGACCAACGGGAGAGGTCAATAATACCAAACTTGCTCTACGTTTATTAATATTTTCGTCATTAGCAAGTCTTAGCAGGAAACATTCCCATTCACTCCACCTGGATAAAATTTCATCCGCAGTAAATATCCCTTGACAGGTAGAATCAATTTCTGCCCATCCATTTAATTTTCCAAGCCATTCATCAAGCTTTAATAAAGAGATTTCATGTCTATAGTTTGAAAAACATCTTAATATTTCCCCGGTAATAGTTTTTTCTTCATAAAATTGTCCATCGTATAATTGATCTAAAAGATATATAAAATCACCATGGCTCAAACTTTTATATCTATTTTTAAAATAGTGCGCAATCATTTTTTTACGTGGATTTCTGATTGACAAATATTTATGCCCGCTAGATAAGTAGTTATCATTTCCAGATAGTCTCGAGCGATCTCCTGCAGCTTTTTTGAGTTCTTCTAAAATCTCTTTGTAATATTTATTCATCTTTTTGCCCATACCTTTGTCTTAGTATTTCATATAGAAACAATGCTGCCGCAACTGACACATTAAAACTCTCTGTCAATCCTTGCATCGGCAGATATACAAGATGATCGGCTAAGTTAATTACTTCTTCAGATATACCTTGTGATTCATTTCCCATAACCAATGCTATCCTCCCTTCAAATCTGGTTGTCAATAGATTATTAGCAGTCGGATTAACATAGGTTCCATAGATAATAAATCCTTCTTCTTTTAATTTACTCAAGCACTCAGAACTCGAAGAATAATAGGTGATATCTAACCATTTAGAAGCTCCTGATGAAACATTAGAAGATAATCTGGGTCGCTTTCCTGCCGAGTTAATAATAAATACTCTGCCTATTCCAAATCCTTCTGTAGTCCGAAGAATTGCTGAGATATTAAGCTCTTCAGACAAATTCTCTAATACCAAAACTAAATTTTTGTTTCTATTTTCTAGAGCTTTACTAATTCTATCCTCTCTTGATAAATACGAATAATTTTTCATAGATCAATCCTTAGAGTTTAGCAAAAACATATAATCATGATAATATGGTCTTATGTCGATATTAAAAAGAATCTTTTTTTCCATCCCTTTTCTGATATGTTTTATTATCTTTAATAATTATTTAAGTATCTTTTTAGAAAATACTAATAATATTCTCTCTTTAAATCTAACAGTTTATTTACAGACATTATATCTTGCTCTTTTCCTTATCTTAAGTGGATTTTTCTTGATAATTTTTATAACACTTGCAGAGAAATGGTTTTTAGTAATTCCTGTTATTACTATTGCAAGTGTATCTTCTTTCTTATCATATACTCCCCCCATTGTATACATTATGCTCATAGGCTCAATAATTTCATTTTTAATAATCTATATCACTCTCCTTAACAAGCTAAAAACTTATCTTTCATTTTCGCCTACAATTATTCTTGTCCCATCGATCAAACATTTAGTAATTTTATTAATATTAATTTCGTCTATATCATTCTACTTAATTGAAAGTTCTCGCATAAAGGCTAATGGTTTTACCATACCTACAAGCATTCTCAATCAGGAATTAAATCTTGTTAATTCTCAACTAAATCAAGGAGTTGGACAGAATAACCTGAACAGTATTCCCCAGATATCTGCACAAAATTTACAAATACTTAAAAATAATCCTCAAGCATTAAAACAATTTGGGATTAATCCTGATATCATAAATAATTTCATCCAAAATGGAGCTGTTAATATTAATACTCAAAGTGTTCCCCAAAGCTTTACTAAAAATCTAATTGAGAACCAGATGAACGCTTTTATAAGACCTTATCTGAAATTTATCGCCCCAGTGCTTACTTTACTTTTCTTTCTGACCTTAACCTCTTTTACTTCCTTATTAGAGTTACTCTTAACTCCTTTGGTTGGAACTTGCTTTTGGATACTCGAAAAAATTCATTTTACTTCTTACCAAATAGAGATGCGTGAAGTAAAAAAATTAATTACTTAGTCTGAAACCTCAAATGATTCCATCTGTCCCCAATTATGTCCTACTTTTACTTCTACTTTAACCGGAACCGAAAGCTTTAAAGCATTCTCCATATTTTCCTTAACAATGGCTGCAGATTGGCTTAAATCATGTGGATTACATTCAAAAAGAAGCTCATCATGAATTTGTAATATCATTTTACAGCCTACATTTTTCTCTTTAAATTTTTGATCTATTTGCAACATTGCTTTTTTTATCATGTCGGCAGCTGTATTTTTTGAAATAACTCCTTCACTATCAAATCTATGACTTCCAGGGACACTTAAAGTATATGTTGTCTCAAATCGGTCAAGTTCTTCAATCTCTAAAATCTCGTTATATTGATAGACTGGAGTTTCTATTCTGAAAAAACCTCCCTCCATCCCGCTTTGGGGATAAATCAAAGGTGAACATCCTCCATAATCTTTAAGAGGATAATATGCATTTGGAACAAACTGAACTTTATAAGACTGTTTTTCTACATAAAAATCATTTCGTACTGTAGGTAGAGGATATAAATTTCTTAAATTTTGATTATACTTTGGCAACTCCACCGTAGTAATTAAACTCTTTACTATATCAAGTCGATAAAAAGAATTATTTTTATAAAAATATGGACCTTTAATTAAGCTTCCTACTCCCAGTGTTCTAAGTAGAAGCTGGAGATCTTGAAGAAGTTCCCTTGAATCAAGACAAACGGTTAAATTACCACCTTGGTCATCTTCACCCTCAGAAGAATCTAAAATCCCTTTTATGAAATAAAAACGTTTTTCAATAGATTCTGTAAA
This sequence comes from Candidatus Daviesbacteria bacterium, assembly GCA_027451625.1. Taxonomy (GTDB): domain Bacteria; phylum Patescibacteriota; class Microgenomatia; order Daviesbacterales; family UBA10151; genus DAIDIY01. Next base: position 49,669 of record DAIDIY010000047.1, read on the forward strand.
AATAAGTGAAGGAATGGTTTTGGTATCTCCTACTTCCAAATGTTTAAAGATATCTCCTAAAATCTGCGACTGAATTACCACTGAATAAGATGTTGAAGATTTACCTTTATTCCTTTGCTCTTTTAGATTTGGATCTAAAAGAGCAAAAAACCGAATACACTCTTTTCTCTTTTGGGTTTCATCTTTTGAGAATAAATAAGTCAATGAATAAATCTCATCCTTACTTTTCTTCTTAGACAGATATCCGTTACCAATATAGTATCCTAACCAATACCATAAATCTTTCTTCATAATAAACTCTAAAAAAAGATCACTCTTTCTCTTTTCTTCCTGGTCGTATTTTGCAGATTTTGGATAAAATTCAAAAATCATCGGCACACTAAAACATACTTTTACTCCTGGTCTTAATTTTATAAATTCCATCCATTCATATCCTTGCTCTCCTACGGTTAAAACTTTATGCCGCGTATCACATTTGAAGATTTGCCCATTAGAAAATTTTATTCTTGCTAACTGTGCTGTACCACGATTTAGTACTGTATAAGGCCTCCATTCAGTTCCATCCCAGACAAAAGGTGGTTTTGGATCTGACTTATAGAGCGTGCCAATTGGAATATATCCACTTGAAGTTAAAATTCTTGTATCTTCTGGAAGGCATCCTTGGACCGGATGATTGACAGCAGCTCTTTCTCCGAAAGATGAAAGAGCATGATTTGACGATCCTAACTCAGGGATATATCTTTTTCTCCCCCAAACGGTCTCAACAAATCCTTTCTCTCTACCCTCCTGGATAATTTTATTCATCCAGTCGTGTACTTTAGGAAACTGCATAAAATATTCACTAATATAACCCTGAGCTGTTTTATAATCAACTCCGAGTTGTCTACTTAACGAATGCGCTCCCTGTCCATAAAGGGTAGCGAAGTTCGTCGTTTTCCCTACCATCCGTTGTTCTTTAGTAACCTTACCAATTGGTATATTAAAAATCCTTGCTGCTGTGGCTGCATGAATATCCAGACCTTCCTCGAAACTCTTCCTAAGCCCTGGGTCATCAGTTAGATGGGCCATTATTCTAAGTTCAATCTGAGAATAGTCTGCTCCCAAAAGAATTTTTCCAGGTTCTGCTATAAAAGATTTACGAATCTCTCCCCCTTCAGTTCCTCTGATAGGAATATTCTGTAAGTTTGGATTCTGAGAAGAAAGCCTACCAGTCGCAGCCCCTTCTACATTAAATGTTGAATGAACTCGTCCATTTATATCTGCATATTTTGGTAAAGCATCAAGATAAGTAGAAATCAATTTAAAAAGCTGACGATATTCCAAAATGAGCTTTACTGCGGGATGAAAATTAATAAGCTGAATTAAAGTTTCTTCATCAGTTGAGCGACCTGTTTTGATTTTTTTAATAACAGGAAGATTAAGTTGATCAAATAATAGCTGTTGAAGTTGTTTAGGGCTCTTTATATTGATCTCATGTCCTATTATCGAGTAAATCTCTCTCTCTAAATCGACTAGTCTCCCTTTCATGTCGATTCTCAATTTATCTAAAAACTTCAAATCTATTAATACTCCATTCTCAGACATCTGTTGTAGTAGAGGCTCAACTTGATGATCTAATTCTGTAGTAAATGATGAGTCATTGGAAATGCTATATCTATCCTCCCCTGACTCCTTCAAATTATCTTCACCAGGTAATTTATTGTTCATATTTTCAAAGGTATCGTCTTCAGATCTATGTTCCTTATCTCCATTTGGAATCCTTGAAAGTAAACTTTTAAATTCAAGTTGAGTAAAAATGTTTATTAAATCATCACGATTAAAGTTTGAGACAATACTCTTTTGAAGGTCAAACTTTACAGGAAGTTCAGTTTCTATAGTAGCTAATTTCTTGCTCAATCTTGCATTTTCTTCTCCTTCTATCAGTAATTTCTTAATTCGTTCAGGAAGATCATTAAGATTTTTATATACATTCTCTAAAGTCTTATACTTCTGAATAAGTTTCGTAGCAGTTACTTCTCCAATACCAGATACGCCCGGTATATTATCAGAAGCGTCTCCAGCTAGACCTTTAAAATCAACTAAGTACTTTGGCTCAAATCCAAATCTAGCTATAAACTCTTCTTCCCCATATAATCCGACGTCCTGAATCGTTTTTTTAGGCATAAACACTTTAACTCTATGATCTATTAGTTGCATGATATCTCTATCTCCAGTAACTATTATTACTTCCGTAGATTTCTGTTGTCTCTCTGTTAGTCGAGCTAATGTTCCAACTAGATCATCAGCCTCAAAGCCAGGTAATTTAAACTCTGGAATATTAAAGGCAGAAACTACCTGATGAACCCTCTCGTATTGAGAAGTAAGATTGTCGTCAGCTGGTCCTCTATTGGCTTTATAACTTTCAAACTGATTATGACGGAAAGTAGGAGATCTCATGTCCCATGCTACCGCCAAATAATCTGGCTTTAGGTCTTCTAGAACCTTAAATAACATAGAAGAGAATCCATAAACTGCATTAATTATCTCTCCTTTAGAAGTTGTAAACATCGGTGTCGCATGGAAGGCGCGATGTAAAAGAGCATTACCATCAATTAAAACGAGTCGTTTCATCTACTCATTTTACCACGTCTAGAGGGCAAAAATGATTCATAGAATAACCTACTCAAAACCAGGAGAAAATCT
>DAIDIY010000048.1 GCA_027451625.1 Candidatus Daviesbacteria bacterium
CTCGAACTATTACTGGCCCATCTACTGGAGGTTTAACTGAAACTGTTGCCTCTGGCCCATTAACCTTATCTACTACTTCCTCTGGAAATATCTCATTAAACTCCGCTGGTGCACTCAACTTAACTGGGAACGCTGCATCTAGCATCAATACTGGATCAAACACCTTGTCTATCACTTCATCGGACTTTAATCTCTCCTCATCTGGTATTTTAACCTTAGCAGGAGCTCAAAGTTCTGACATAACAACCTCTGCAGGTTCTTCTCCTAATGGATTAACTTTTCAACCAGGAAATAATAGCTCTGCTTCTGGTACAGGTGCAGCATTTACTCTTCAGGCAGGAAACGAATCTGGAAATACTACAACCACAGGTGGAATTCTCACTCTACAAGGAGGAAATGCAATCGGTGCTGGAGGAACTCTTGCAGGAGGTAATGTTTCTATTATTGGGGGTTATGCCACAGGAGCATCAGGAACAAGAACAGGTGGTGCAATAAAGATAGATTCTGGATATGGTGGGTCTTCTGGACTAAATGGAAGTTCAATCACAATTGGCGGAACAAATGCTTCATCACTGGCTTTAGGAAGATCAGGGATTACAACAACAATTACAGGTACTCTGGATTTGTCCAGTCTATCTACTAATGAGGGTGTGCTATTTACAGATGGATCTGGCAATATCTCCCAAACAAGCCAAGGATCAGCGAATACAGTACTTCATGGTAATGGATCAGGAACACCAACTTTTTCTAAAGTTAGTCTAGCTACGGATGTAACAGGGACATTAGGAGCAGCGAATGGTGGTACAGGAAACTCAAATTATACAATCGGAGATTTGTTATACGCCTCTGCTACTACCACACTCTCTCCCCTGCCTGATGTAGCTAGCGGAAGTGTATTATTATCAGGCGGTGTTGGAACTGCTCCTACATGGGGTAAAGTAAATTTATCATCTGCAGTTACTGGTACTTTAGGCACAACAAATGGAGGAACAGGTCTTACTTCTGGACCTACCCAAAACGGACAATTGTTGATCGGATCATCAACGGGAAGCTGGTCAGCACAAACACTTAACTCTACTGGAGGATCATCCGATAATGGTATAACTGTTACAAATGGCGCAAATACTGTAGATATTGCACTCGGAAGCCTTTCTACTGATTGGGTCCAATCAGGTGCTTACAATATTAAATTAGATAATATTAACTCCCATCTGGAGATGTTGCAAAATAACTACTCAAGCGGAATTAAATATTATGGTACTTTAGAGATAGGAAACCTTACCCATAACCAAAATGTTAGCTATATTTTCCCTGATCCAGGTACAACCTCTGCAGATGTTTGTCTCTCAACGGGTAATTGTATAGGACAAGGAACAGGAATAGGTGGATCAGGTACTGCTCCTCAAGTAGCATTCTTTACTGGTAGCGGCTCTTCAACATCTTTATCTTCTGATCAGAGTTTGAATATTGATAGTACTAACCATCGCGTAGGAATAGGAACATCTGCCCCTGCAAGTATCTTAGATATCGGTCCACAAGTTACTGCCAGCGCAGGGACAACAGGATATAATTTAAATATTGATCCTACTCTTTCCGGATCTTTGAACTCTCCTCAAACATCCTGGTATGCAACTTATAATGTACCTACTGTAAATCTTAGCGGTGGCACCTCTAATACCTTAACCTCTCTCATAAATAACTATAGCGGACTCACTGCAACAGCCGGGACTATAACTAATTACTACGGAGATTACATCGCTGCTCCTTCCGGATCGGCCACAATTTCTAATAAATACGCTCTGGTTACAGATTATAGTGCTGGGAATGTAGGGATTGGTACCACATCTCCTGCTGCTCTGCTTCAACTATTTGCAGCTACACCTACTTCTGTCAGTGGATCATCTGGAACTAATGCTTCAACTCTATTTAGCATAACTGGAGGCCAAGGCGGGGCTTCTACAAATGCCAATGGAACAGGTGGAACAGGAGGGCCTATTGCTCTTACTGCAGGAACTGGAGGATCTGTAAATGGGTCAGGTACAATAGTTGGTGGATCTGGTGGAAGCATTACAATATCTGCAGGAGCTGGAGGATCTGCGACAATTGGTACATCAGCAACTGGGGGTCAAGGTGGATCCTTAACATTGGAAGCAGGAACTGGAGGATCTGGCGCAACAGCTAACGGTACTGGAGGATCGATAATCTTTAAGACATCTCCATCAACGAGCTTGAATGAAGCTATGTTAATAAGTGCATCGGGAAATGTTGGAATCGGAACAACCTCTCCTAATAGTTCTGCTCTTTTAGATTTAACCTCAACTACTCAAGGGTTCCTCCCTCCTCGATTAACCTCTACCCAAGAAACTGCAGTCTCATCTCCTGCAACTGGAATGTTGCTTTACAATACAACTAGTGGAAAACTAGATTTCTTTAATGGCTCAACATGGGGACCTGTAGCAGCAGGGGTTTCAACTAGACTCTCAGATATTCAAGATGCAATTGCTACAAATTCTATAGATTCTCTAAATTATGCTCAAACATGGGGATGGAGTACGTTAACATCACAAACAGCTATGACCTTCACAGGCGGAAGTGCTATGACTACTGGATCGCTACTAAGTCTTGGTTCAAGTACATATAATCATACAACATTAAATGAAGTTGGATCTTTAGCCTCTTTAGGATTTTCAGACGCCTCTACTAATACAAATAACGGGGGTATTACTAATGGATTAAATATTGCTGCAACTATCAATACCTCTGGGGCAGGAACTAAAACTATAAATGGAATAAATGTAGCAGCCCCTACAGTTACTGCCTGTACAACAGGAACTTGCACATATAACGGTCTTAAAGTGATAGGAGGATCTGCATCAAACACTACAAGCTATGCATTGTATGCGGATGCCGGAAGCGGTGCTGGAACAAACTATGCAGCTACCTTCTTAAACGGTAGTGTTGGAATTGGCACTTCCTCTCCTACTGGATTACTCAATATTCTAGGAACTTCAGAGCAACTACGATTAAGCTACGATCCAACCCATTACACCTCATTTACTGAAAATTCAGGAGGAGATCTACAGATATCTCCCACTCAAAACAATAGTCAAAACGTAGTTACAGTAGGTGGTGGATCGAGCAATACGTCAGTTTTAAATATTCAAGGGAATACAGGAAACTCTGAACTCAATTTTACAAATTGGGGAGGAGGAAATAATTACAACGTAACAATGGATAGCACTCGGAATCTCTCCTTTAATAGCTCGTCGACAACCACAGCAACGTTTACTCAAGCAGGAAATGTAGGTATAGGAAACACAGGTCCCTCTCAACTATTCCAAGTCAACAACAACGGTTCCTCTGCCTTCGTTGTTACAAGCTCTGGCGATGTGGGGATTGGCACTTCATCACCTGTATCTAATCTCAATATTCAAGCATCCCCGACTGCCTCTGCCAACTACGGAACAATTTCCTTAGGATCTGGACCTTGGGACGGAACATCTACTGGACACTTTACTGGAAGTGCCAATGGAACTCAAATTGCAGTCAACTCGAGCTCATCATTTGCTGGAAACTTCCTTGATCTACAAAACAACGGCAACTCTATCTTCAAAGTCGCAAGTATTGCAAATGCTGTTAATGGTTTAACTATCACCCCATCTGGAGCTGGATCAAACCCATCAAATGCATTAACTTTTGCCACCAATGGATCTGATTCAAACATAGGATTCACATTTAATCCCAAAGGTACTGGTACATTTACTGTAAACTCTGGAGTAACCTCAGGAACTGGTACTACTGCTGGATTAGAGTTGACAAGCTCAACAATAACTACTGGTAATCTAGTTGATATTAATACCGCCTCAAACAACACATTATCTTCAGGTAATCTACTTAACCTATCCAGTTCATCCACCGCTTTAGCAACAGGTTCCCTAGCTTACTCTTCATACACAGGTACTGCTGGATTTACCGGCAATCTGAACTACTTTGACTACTCGCCTTCTTCTGCACCATCAACTGCAGCAAGTGGAGATATCTTAAGAGTAAACTTAGGAGCTAATGGTTCTAACTTTACTGGAAACTTATTCAATGTCGTCGATAATTCATCATCAATCTTCTCTGTTTCTCAAACAGCCATAACATCTTCTATCCCTGCTTCATTTAATGCTGCAGGTGATGTTTCCATGGCTTATGATCTAAACTTTACCAATCCTACTTCGTCATTTATTAAATCTGAAGCTCCTATCACTATCCAACCTGGTGAACAATTTGGATCATCAAATTTGACAGTTAATCTATTCAATCAAGGTAGTTTTGTAGTCCAGAACAATGTCACTTCAGGATCATCTGCGGTGACTAATTATCTAACTTACCTTAATGGAACCGATACAACTACCAATAATGATACAAATTACGGACTTTATGACACATACTCTATCTCTGGTGCTATATCATCTGGTACAAGAAATACATATGGAGTCTATTCAGCACCTTCATCTACTGGAGCTAGTACTTCTGGGATAAATAATATTTACGGTGGATACTTTGCTCCTTCTTCTACTTCAGCCGCTGGAAGTACTGAAAATGTCTATGGAGAATACATCGCTCCAACAGCGACTGTAGCCTCAGGGACTGTTAATGGATACGGATTATATATTGCAAATCCTATAATGAGTTCAACTGGAACATCTACGAAGTACGGCTTGTACGTTGCTGATGTTACCGCTGCCAATACCGCAACTAACAACTATGCCGCAGTCTTCCAAGGAGGAAATGTAGGTATAGGGAACACAGCCCCTTCTCAACTATTCCAAGTCAACAACAACGGTTCCTCTGCCTTCGTTGTTACAAGCTCTGGCGATGTGGGGATCGGAGCTACATCTCCTAGCTACCTTTTTTCAACAGTGGGTATTGGATCAACCTCTCCTGGATCAGCTATAGCAACAATTACCAATACCAATACTCTGGATAATACAAATAACAACGTTTTAAGACTTAACCTAGGAACAATAGGAACCGGAACTTCTGCAAGCTTTATCCGCTTCTATGCTGGTTGTACCACAGAGAACTGTTCGGGAACAGCAATAGGACATATTAACCTAAATAATAGCGCTATAAATTACGGTACAGCGAATGCTGACTTTGCTGAAAGGTTCTATGTTCCTGATACATCCGTTACTCCAGGAGATGTAATTGGCACTTCTCAAAACCAAAATGGTAAGGCGGTAGCAGGGATGACATTAATTGGAGTTGTTTCTAATCATGCTGGTTTCACTGGTAATGACAGTGAAACATTAGATGGAGCTACTTATCCAACAGTGGGACTTCTGGGGCAAATAGATACAAAAGTTTCCACCGAGAATGGATCGATCATGAGAGGTGACTTTTTAACTATATCTTCAATCCCAGGAGTTGCTATGAAAGCTACTGTACCAGGGCAGATTATTGGTCAGGCTCTAGCATCATATAATGGGACAGGAATAGCTAAAATACCAGTATTTGTACATGCAGGTTTTGCAGATCCTCAAAACATACTATCCAACTTAACAGTCGATAGCCAGGGAGATCTTGTGATACCTAACCTTAAGACAAACAATTTAGTGATTTCTGATAATACTTTAGCAAATACCACATTATCTGTATCAAATGGACAATTAAGTTCTAATTCTTCACAGTCCACCGGAACTCCAGTAAGCCAGAGTCAAACTAATATTAATGTAGCTTCTACTTTAGATAAACTAACAAATCAGATAGCAAGCCAATCTGCGCAGATCGCTACAATATCAGATAAAGAAGCTTCAAATTCAGCGACACTTTCAGATCTAGCTCAGCAAATTGCCAATCTAGAAGCTCAAACCGCTAGTCAATCAGCCTCTCCTTCTGCTAATATAGCTGAGAGTATTAATATAGCAAGTAGCAGTGCCACAGTTGCTTCATCCTCTGCTAATTTGGCTAATCTGTTTCAACTAACAAATCCAAGCAGTCTCAATCTCACACCCCCTCAGAGCTTATTAGCAACAACATCTGCAACTTTAGCGAATATCAATGTTACCCAGGATGCGACTATCTCAGGCATGGTCAAAGCCTACAATACTACAGTACAAAACATACTAGAATCATTAGGTCAAACTATTCTTGGTTCAACAGTTATAGCGGGAGATCTTACTCAAGATGGTACTTTATCAATAACTAATGGTTCTACCATCAATGCAATACCTGATCTCCATATTCAAGACTCTCCCTTTGCAAATTCAGTCGATTTCATGAACGGTACGGTAAAAATAGACAAATCCGGAAACGTTACTTTGCAAAAATTAATTATTCCTGACGCTCAATTACCAGGAACTTATTCTAATCCATCTATTGGGTCAGCTGTCATACCTGCTGGGCAGACAAGTGTCACCATAAACAATAATCAGGTAACTTCAACAGCTAAAATATTTGTAACTCCTAGAAGCTTTACCGGAGGACAATCATTAGTTGTAAACTCTATTGCACCAAATAATAGTTTTACTGTAAGTTTGGATCATCCACTAAATCAGGATGTAACTTTCGACTGGTGGATTATAGAAACGAAACAGTAAATTTAATTACAGAAAGAAGGTATACAATCTGAAAAAACTTATCGAAATAATGCCTAAATGGCTTGATATCGTTCCAACTGGAATTGTTGAAAAACTTAGCTTCGTGGATAGTAAGTATATAGAGTTAATATTGACGAATCGACATATTTACCTTAACGAACTTCTAAAATCTACAAAAAACAACTTTATACCGGGTTTTTTCTTTAATAAATTAATAAATAAAAATTTTACATGTTATTTGCTTATTAAAATTCTTAAGTCGATATTTTCCTTACCATATACATATATTAGTATATACTTTATAGCAGTTGAAAAAAGACTCGCATTTATCTCAATATAATATAAGGGTCAAAAAATGAATCAAAAACTTCTATCTATTATTGATATTCTTTTTAGTATAGGACTGATAATATTAGTATTGGCGACTCCTTTTCTGTTTTGGCTGAACACCTCCGAGTTTTTTGAGACTCCTAAACTTATAGTTCTAGTCTTAGATACCTTATTTTTATTAATACTATGGCTGTTAAAAAGCATAACTGAGAGAAAAATTCGTTTTACAAGAACTCCATTAGACTTACCATTATTGGTTTTTTTAATTGCAATAATTGTTTCTACTGTATTTAGTGCTTCACCTTGGACTTCAATACTGGGAAGCATTCCTCGAGTTCATAACAGTTTAATAGCTTATACTTCATATGTAATTCTTTATTTCATCTTGGTTTCGAACCTAAAAAGCATAAAACTAGTAAAAACAATATTTTACACTTTACTCTTTTCAGGGATCATCTTAGCGATACTTGGAATACTGTATTATTTTGGAGTTAACGCTTTAAGCATCATCTTCCCATTTGCTCAAGGAGTTACATTCACTCCTACAGGAGCACCGTTTACTACAAATATAATTTTAATATTCTTAATCCCTTTTTTACTCATTCCACTCTTAAAAGGTGAGTCTACTGAGATCGTTACCTTTTTAGGTTTTACTAATACTATAGATGCTAAGATAGCTTCTACAGTATTCTTTGTATCCACGCTTTCTCTTTTTGCAATCAACATAGCCTTAACGGGCTCATTTGCAGCTTTAATAATTACCCTTTTAATTACTGCTTTAATAGTCTTTTCCACATCTACTACACACTTAAAAAAACAACTTCAGTATGCTTTGATCCCAATTATTTTAGGATTCCTTATTCTGATTGGATCTGCTACTACTATTGGTGGAGCAAATAATATTTTGCACCAAAGATCCCAATCATATCCTCAAGATCCGCAATTACCTTTTTCTGATGCTTGGAAAATTTCTATCTCAGCATTTCGAGATTCTCCACTCTGGGGATCGGGTATTGGCTCTTACTTAACTGACTTTACTTTTTATAAACCTATCGAATTTAATCAAACTGCTTGGTGGAACTTGCGGTTTGAAGAATCTTTTGATGATTATCTGGGATATTTAGCTACTTTGGGACTTATAGGAGAAGTCGGGCTCGTACTTCTGACATTATTTGCTCTCTCCGAAGCGTTAAAGGTATTAAGAAAGACCAATACAAATTCATTACAGTTAGCTCTGTCAGTGGCGGTAATTACTTTTTTCCTTATCATAGCTTTACATTTTTCAACATTAGTTATTTGGATCTTAGCTATATTAATACTGGCTGCTTTCTTTGCTGTTAACCGAGAATCTATTGACGAACTTGAGCTTGGATTTGTTCCCACACATGTTTCCGCTAATAGCTCTGAAGCAAGGATTGACGTATTACCTATACTTCTTAGCCTGATAATCTTAACTGGCATCGGATATGTTATATACAATGGGTTCTATATCGTTCTTGCTGACATGCATCATAGAGCAGCATTAGTGGCAGCATCAGAGAATAGAGTTACTGATGCTTTCAATCAATTATCTATCGCAAACTCGTTAGATCCGCATGTAGATGTTTACCATTCTGATTTTGCACAAACCAGTTTTGCGATTGCCAATGCTATAGCCATAGCGAAATCTCCTTCTAAATCTAGTCCGTCTGGCTCATTGACTACCCAAGACAAACAAAATATTACAACCCTACTAAATCAAGCGGTCAATGAAGGTAAAATAGCTGCATCTTTGAATCCTAATAATCCTGGAGACTGGGAGATACTGGGATCAATCTATAGACAAATTTCCGGTGTAGCTCAAAACGCTTTAGCTTTTTCTCTTGACTCATATGGCCGAGCTATCCAAAGAGATCCTTTAAATCCAGTTCTAAGAATGATAGTTGGTGGAATTTACTACTCTGTTCAAAGCTACGACAATTCTATTCGATTCTTCTCTGATGCAGTTACTTTGAAGCCAGATTACGCTAATGCATATTATAATTTAGCTATTGCACTTCGAGCTAAGGGAGACCTACAAAACGCAGTCTTAGCGGCCCAGAAGGTTCTTTCTTTGCTTAATCCTAAATCTGCTGACTATAAAGTCGCATCAAATCTACTTTCAAACTTACAGAGCCAGATCTCTACCTCTTCCGCAGCTCAAAAACAGGCATTACCTCAAGAATCTACTCCTTCAGGAACTAATTTAAGTAATGAGGGTAAAACAACTTCCCCGTTACAAAATAAAAATTTGCCTACGGTTTTAAATCTAACTAATCCACCTAAAGTCGCTACTCCTCCAGCGGTAAAGAAATAGTTGTTACTCAATTAAACTAAAAAGGAGTATCTTCTTGTGGACTTGTCGGGAATCGAACCCGAAATTGTACAATGCGAATGTACTGGTATACCATTTACCTACAAGCCCATCTTTTATCAATTCAGATTATTTAGAGGCTTTCAGAAGGCTTAAAGAATACTGGGTGGACCTGACCGGATTCGAACCGGTGACCTACTGACTGCCAGCCAGTCGTTCTTCCTCTAAACTACAGGCCCGGAAGCACTCTAAATTATAACAAACACTAATAGTAGTTCCAAGAAGAAAACTTTATTCTCCATTCATCCCTATGTGTATTAAATTTTCAAGAATAAAAGGATTAACCCACAACAGAATTGTATAGTTTATACAGTAACTAATTTTATTAACCTGTCAGCTTAGAATACTTATATAAGTATTTAGATTACAAAACACCAGATAAACCACAAATAAATATATTGATATATTTTATTGTATTTATATAATTAAATGTATTTTTAATCGGTCTTTACCAACAACCCAAACTACATTAATATTACCCCATCAGTCTCTGTTGCTTACTGCTAATATCTTAAGGTAAATTATATCATTTTTAACGACTCTAGCCTCAAACTGACAATAAAAAGATTAAATAAAACGAAGTTTTTTTCAGACTTTTTAAACTTTATCCAATAATTCAAGCCGTTAGTCTCATATTATCTCATACTTAATTCATAATACTAATATTCTACTACTCGTTAAAAAAGAAAAATGTCTTACTTGTTATGGGACTTCTCACTTGTCAGATATCAATTAATCTCTTTAAAAATGAATTCATTACTTAGCCTCAAGAGGTATATTGTATTCTTACAACTGTTACAGTATTTTTGATATTTTATATATAAATATACTGTCCATACAGGCTATACTCCATCTTACGAGTAATCGAGGTTTTCATTTCAATAATATTTTTACATTATGAGATATATGACAATACAACTTTATTAATCTTCTACTCCATCTTTATTGTTTATTTTCTTAAAATTAAAAGACCAATAATCTTTTTTTAAAAATATTAAATTTTTTATCAAAAGTTAAACAGGATAATTTTAAAAAAAGCTGATAAATATTTCCAAATGAATAAAACAAGGATATTCTAAAACTAACTAATATCCTTTAACGAGGCTAAAAAATCTGTATCAGTTGCTGTTTTAGAGAGTCTTTCTAAAAATATCTCGGTACGCTCATTTGGACTTAATATTCCTAGCATTCGTCTCATAACGACCATCTGTTTATATGTCTCTGCTGTGAAGAGAAGCTGCTCTTGACGAGTACCAGAAGCCTCTATGTCAATTGCTGGATAGATTCGACGTTCAGCCAACATTCGATCAAGGTGAAGTTCCATATTTCCTGTACCTTTAAACTCTTCATAGATTAAATCATCCATTCTAGATCCAGTATCTACTAAAGCAGTTCCTATAATAGTCAGTGACCCTCCTTCTTCACAGTTACGAGCCGCTCCAAAGAATCTTTTGGGAGGATAAAGAGCTACTGGGTCAAATCCTCCTGATAAGGTTCTTCCTGATGGAGGCACAGACAAGTTATATGCTCTACCTAATCTAGTAATTGAATCAAGTAGAATCACAACATCTTTCCCTTCTTCTACTAATCTTTTAGCCCTTTCTAAAGCAATCTCCGCTGCCTCAGTCTGTGCCTCTGCAGGTTCGTCGAAATTAGAAGCTATTACGTCACCTTTTATTGATCTTTGTAGATCAGTAACCTCCTCAGGCCTCTCCCCTACCAAAACAGCCATTAAAACCACTTCTGGATGATTTTTAGTAATACCTGCAGCTATATCTTTCAAGATTGTCGTTTTGCCTGCTTTTGGAGGAGAAACTATTAGGCCTCTCTGTCCAAATCCGATTGGAGCTATTAAATCTATTACTCTTTGAGATAAAGGAAGTTTACCGGTTTCTAATTTTAACAGTTTATTCGGGTAAATAGCGGTAAGGTCTTCAAATTTTAATCTTTTAGTTCTACCCGTTATTGAAACACCTTGAGAACTGACAAATTTTTCAGCATCAATTCCATTTACCTTATTTACCTGAAGCAAACCAAAATACCGTTCATTATCTTTCGGTGGACGAGCTGCTCCTTCAACCAGATCCCCTGGCCTTAAATTAAACCTCCTAATCTGAGAGGCAGAAATATATACATCGCGATCTGAAGGAGTATATTTTGGTCTTAAAAACCCATGACCTTCGGGCATTACTGCTAAAATACCAGAAACTTCTTCTGTAGGGACATCACGATCTGAATGAGAAGAACTATTGGTACTATATCCATTAGACTTCATCAGGTGATCGCCTTTATTTTCTACCCGTCCTCCTTCCATATGACTTTCTGAAATAAACGGTGAAGAAGCTGGTTGACCTACGAGGTCATCTACTGAAACAGATTGAGTATGTAAAACAGAAGAGTTTCTATTTTCCTCCTCTCCTACTGGAGTTTTAGACATTCTAGTAGTAGATGGTTTAAATGATCTTGTATTAGCCATATTACTTACCTTTTTTGTAATCTTTAGAAAAATATATCAAATAGCTTAAATTCTATTCCTTCTTTATAAGATTAAATCTATCATCTTCGGTGAAAATAAATTTTTAATTTTACTAGATATCAAAGTTATAAATCTCTATAATTGGATCATTTAGATTGAAAGTCTTCTTTGAGGAACAGCATTACCTGACCTTTATATTTGACCATATTTTCTTTTTTGTGTCAAGGCCTAAATACAGGTAAACTCTGCTTCTTACCTCTTCAAAAATATATCTTTCTACTTTATTTTTTTAGAAATTGTCTTTGATTCCACAAGTAATTAGCTGAACTTTGTAAAGCTTTTTTACTACTCGCAAACTTTCTAAGCCAAATTCCAACTGGAAAGAATCCTGTTAATCCCCAAGCTTCAACAGGCATACCTGTCTTAGGAAGTGTTGTAACTCCTGTTGCCCCTGAAACATAAACTACTTGAGGTTGTGGCTGAGTTACAACTATTGGTTGAGCTGGATTTACTATATTACTATTATTATTTGTATTAGTTACATTTATTGGCCCCGTTTGAGCATTTGCTGATTGTGACATACATATTACTGTTGATCCACTTAAATACTGACTCGTTCCTGCTGGACATGATACCAGTGAGTTTGCCCCTCCTATTGGTGCTTGAGTAGGAGTTGGGGTTGGTGTTACATAAACAACCGCAGGTGTAGGAGTAGGTGTTACAATTATCGGAGTTGGGGTTGGCATTGGTGTTGATGTAGGTACAACTGCTGGGCATGCAGCTCTATTATAAGCAGCTAATGCTGAGCTTAAATCCCAAGGTCCACCATATCCTGCTCCCTGAAGTAGCTGGTCCATTCTATCTTCTGTCATTGTTTCACCTGTACAAACAGTTACTTGCACTGGTGCGGGTGCCGAACAATCTCCAGAGTACCAAGTCATAAAGTCCAAGGGATTAGCATTTGCAGACGGAGCACTATTAAATACATCTAACTGGATTGTATAACCACATTGGTTAACATATGAATTAGCAATAATCCAAAAATCAGTACTATATTGAGGATAACCTCCTACGACTGGAGCGCCGTGTCCATTATCACAATTGGTATATTTTCCAGTACAAACATACTCTTCAACATGACCTGTTCCCCCATTAGGCCATTTACACTCTCCGGTTGATGGATTACAAAAAGAACCTGAATGGCTATTTAACCCCCCATAAAGATTAATATAGTATCCGCCGTTATTCCATCCTGCAGCAAAAACTGAATTTCCAGAGCCAAGGATAAGAAGGCTTAAGAAAGAAATAGCTAAACTTGCTAATATTTTTTTCATCAAGCGAATTATAGCTTAAATTATAGGATATGTCAACAATACTAAAGTTATATTACTAAAAGTAAGGGACGGCCTACTTATTTATATTATTATTAATATTTTGTATATTAATCGGTGCAGTTGATGCAGATGAAGAATTACTAGTACTAACTGAAGTAGAAGTGAAAACTTCAGTTGACATAGAAGGAGGTCCAGTTGTAATAATAAATGGCTGAGATGGAGATGTTAAATTAATTCTAGGCTGCGGAGTCTCAGATACTGGAATAGAATTGAAGTTATTATTCGGAATACTTTTTTGCGTTTGAACGGAAGAGACAGGCAAAGTGAGTGTTACAGGATTTTCTGAGCTTATTTGAAATCTTTGGGGTTGAACTGTTTTGATCACTATCGGTCTAGGCTGTGAGACAATTATTGGAGTTGTAGGTGGAATCTCAGATGAAGGTGTGGTAGATATTGGTACTTCATTGCTTATCTTATCAGTAATAGGAACTTGTGTCATTTGAGGAGGAGGAAATTGAGAATCTGTTGTGACTTGATCCGATAAAGGTACTGAAGAAGGTTCGGATGACGGAATAATTGTCGTTACTCCAGGATCATCAGAGAGTGGAAGTTGATTAATTCCTGTCTCAGAGGTTACAGTATCTGTTAGAGGAACCTCAGTCGGACTAATAGTTGTATCTGTAAGTGGAACTTCCTGAGAAATTGGTATATTAGAGTCTGTTTGATCAGTCATATTTTGAGCAAAAGCCGAATCAATTCTTTGAATATAAAGTAATAAAAATATTCCTAATACAACAGTTATTTGTGGTACAAAATAACGACTAAAACTTTTTATAAACTTTCTCGATAGAATCTTTCTTCTTAAAACCTCACTAGCTTTAATAATCCCTTCTGGTTCATTCATTTAACTCTTCCTCTTTAGCTTCTATATCTCCTATAAAATTACCGGATATATGAAATTTAAATCTTTCCCTAGTTCCTCTTTCTCCTATTCTTTCTCTAAATCTATTTAAGGCTGTCCTGTTTCTCTCTTGCTCTTCATTTTGTCTTTGTGACTCCACAGAACTTTCTGCTTGTTGTTGCTCTTCCATTGAAGTAGCGTGACCAGATGGAGTATGCGACTCTCTTTGTTGTTGCCCTGATGTCTGACGAAATTGTCTAGAGGGCTCTTCCATTCTGCGTTCTTGAGCAATCGTTGATGCTCCTGATTCAGTAGAAGATCTACGTTGAGCTGATTGGGGTGAAATTTGACCATTAACTCCTCTCATCTCTTGCGAGCTTGACTGACGTCTTTGTCTCCAAGGCCAGTTAACCCATTGGACCACTATATGCTCTCGACCTCTTAGTAATATTGCAGCAGCTATTATCCCAGCTCCTACCAACCCTAATATTCGATCTAAGCTACTAAGTGAAATATTTTCATATTCAGGATTTGATTCTGCCCCCTCCATAGCTAATGGAGTCTGAGTAGGACTTAGTTGAGTAACTGGTGTTATATTTTCCGGCATCCAAACTACTCCAGTTTGACGAATCCCGTTAGGGATAGTTAACAAAGTACTACCAAATCTTCCATCAGGAGCTGTAACAGACAGAGTTCCGACTACGGATCCTTGGCAATCAGTTTGAACATTCAACAATACATCTCCAGATTCGTTAGAGATCCCTGAGGCAACAACATTATTGTTTACTTTAAAATTTGTGGCTGCTCCACTAATTATTCCACTAGGCTGGTCAATCTTTGGATCATACGCTGTAGGATTACCACCTTTATCAATATAATTTTCTATTTTCCTTTCAATTTGAACATGGCAATTAGCAGCTTCAACATTATTAGGTCTTATTATCCCAGCAGCAATAATAACTGATTGGCCAACACCAACCTTAATTAAATCTCGCCTTGAGATTAAACTATATTCTGAACTTTCTAATTCCATTTTCAGTTGAGAAGATTAACAGCCTAAGATTTAAATTAGAGTAGATTTAAAAAAGAATCAAGTAAAGATGACTGCGTTATAAACTTTATTGGAAGCTAGCCCCTGCCCTAGACTAGCCTCCAATAAAACCTACAACAGATCAAGTAAGTTATTTACCTTATCTTACCTCTTGACAAGCAGTTAGAATTATGAAATTCTAGATATTAAGAAAATAATTTCTTTCTGCTCTTGAAATTATTTTCTGAAATTAATAAGGGCATTGCTATTCGAGTCCGTCTGCGGTAGTAATGCTCTTTTTTTATTCTCTAAATCAGAGACTAAGATAGATTCCTTGGTCCGTCTGCCTCCAAGGAACCCATCTAAGATAGTGATCATCAGTCTTTCATCATCACTATCAATTTCTGGTCAAGGCTGCTTAAAACTTTTCTAACTTGAGTTACCATCCCAGGCTTTGTATCTCCCAGTGATAGTTTTCGCAGTCCTGACAGTTTCTTTCTGCTCTTGACCATACCCATATCTTAAACCAAGCAAAATTATTTGTCAACAAACCTCGAGACCTATAATTTATTTAATACTTTTTTATTACCACCCTGTAGTTTTCAAAAAAGGATATATATATCCGATCTAATTGTCGTGACAACCTAAATTTTAGTAGTTTTTAATAATCCACAATCAAAAACATCAATGTGGATAACTTACTCAATACAGTAAAATATGCACAAAGGAAAAATTAAGAGTTACCAACTGGAGTTGCGAATATCATTCTTCCTGCATTACCTTGTAGAATTTTATTAACTTCAACCTCTACGCTTTTACCTACAAAATCCGCTCCTTCTGTAACAATAACCATCGTCCCGTCCGAAAGATATCCCACCCCTTGACTGGAATCTTTCCCTGGATGAAGGATTTTAATAGTTACTTTTTCGCCTGGTACTGGAAGATGTTGGAGGGCATGTGATAATTCATTAAAATTTAAAACTGAAACTTTAGATAGAGTAGCTACCTTATTTAAATTAAAATCACATGTTAGTATTTTTCCGTGTAGAATCTTACCTAATTTTATTAACTTATCATCTACTTCTCTTCCAGCAACATTTTTATCCCATACTTCAACTCTAATTCCAGGAATACTTTTAAGCTCTTCTACAATAGTAAACCCTCTTCTACCTCTTTCTCTCTTAATGACATCTTTTGAATCTGCCACCTGTTGTAACTCCCTTAATACAAAATCTGGAACTAACAGGATACCTTGTAAAAAACCGCATTTGGCAACATCTAAAATTCTTCCATCTATCAGAGCTGAAGTATCTATAATTATAGGTAAAGATAGTTTAATCGCCTTAATTTGTTGAGAAACACCAGGATTTGGGAAAAATGGAATTCCAGCGGCGGTTGTAAGATGAGTTAACTGGTTAATAACTTCAACCGCAATTCTAACTATTAGCTGACTGAAAAGCCTAGTGGTAGTATGAATAATCCATCTCGCTACCCTACCATAAATCAAAAAGCTAAATAAAACTCCTAAGATAACATATATTATCCTTGTTTTAAACGGAGTAAATGGTGAAGGGAGTGGAAATAATGATGCTAGGAAAAATCCTACTAACCCTAATACTATCGCTGTTGCTAAAGCTGCCCAAAATTTATAGTCTAATTTCATTTATACTTATTGTATTCGTCCTAGGCTCAATCTTCAAGATCAGGAATTATTCTAAACTCAAATATTTTTTCTAAAAGGAGATAAACAAGCCTTCCTTATTCAAAATAAGGAAAATCAAAGAATTTTCTCTTAAATAATCTATAAAGACAATAATATCAGGATTAGAGATTAAATCTCTCTCCTAATGGGTCTTAATAAATCTTGAAAAAATCTGAAGAGGAATAATAATAAAGAAGTGTTTATCCGCTCATATAAACACCTCCTTACTAGTAAAACAGAGATAGAAGATAAAGCAAAAATTCATATAAATAGAAGAACTTTTTCTTTTTTTAGTTCTTAATATATATTTTTATTTCTACTTGCTACCTATTATTACTTGTAAATCAACTAAACTGTTCGGGTCTAAATCAGCACTTGAGGTTGCCTGATAGGATGATGTGGAGAGATCGGATACCATTACCTGAGCTGCTGTTTCATCACCTTTTTTGAAATGAACTAGAGTTTGACTCTGATTTTGAGAAATGGCATTTCCAGTTGTAGCTACATTCCAGCCATCACCTTTTAGAGTTGTAGATAGCGCAGACGCTGCTCCAGGCTTAGTTGTACCATTCAATACTGCAACTTTAAAATCACTTCGAGACACAGAGATCGTTGGCGTAGGAGTTGGAGCTTTTGTAGGGATAGGAGTCACTACACTAGTTACTGAATTATTCTTCCTTAAAGTGTTAATCTTGTTAATTATTTTATTTCTAAAGAAAAACCCTCCAACTCCTACTATCATCAAAATAAAGATAACTAATAAGATTACGGTTAAAGGAGATTTCGAGTTGTTTGCATTATTTAGTTTATATTCTCCCATTGAGTTTTTTTCTCCACTTTGAGATGGAACTTCTACTTGACGGAACCCAAGAGGAGTTTCTGTCATCTTTGAAGTGTTAGAAGTATCATATGTATTCGAATTAATCATCGATTTAGAGGAAGACTCTTCAGATTCCCCACCTTCCAAACGATTAAGACGATCTTCTACTGTATCTGAAACACGAGCTGTCGTCATGAAATGTTCGATTGATAGATTAAAGCTTTCTTTTGCAAATCCCAATAAAGCACTTAAATTCTCCTCTAGATTTTCCAAACTTGATTCTACTTTAGCCCATGCATGGCCGTCTTTAATTAAAATAAGTTCTAAAAAATGATTTTGAGGAAAACGACGAGACATATGATGCGGTAAAGTTTTATGTCTTATTGGCTCATCAATTAAGATGGCAGGGGTATCACTTGGATTTTGTGAGGCTAATCGTTCAGCAGGTGGAACTTCTTGGCTGCTTTTACCTAATGATTTTGGATAAGCCCAAAATTGAATATAACCAGACCCTAAATCAGCACTTCCTACTTCAAGTTGTTCGTCGGAAATCGGCCACTGAGGTAATTGATCATGTTTTAAAACCTGTAAAAAGTACTCAAAATAATCTTCCATGGGCAGCAATCACTAATAAATAAAGTTTAGAACTTTTCGTAAATTATGACAATATCTTAAAAGCCAATATTAACTCCTTCTAGGCTTAAATAAAAAAATCCTCTATGACCCGAAATACAACCCGAATCCTTATCCGAAACTGATTTCAAAATCATCAACTTATCCACAAGATTGTCCACAACCATAAATATCGCTATAGAAAATTAGTTATTATCCTTTGAAGACCTGTAGTTGTGCTTGAGACAAAGAAGTCACTGTTTTAAAACTTACTACTTTATCAAATCCCAGATTCTTTGCCTCTACGGTTCTTTTATCTAAACCTCTTACTGCCCTAATCTCTCCAAGTAGACCTACTTCGCCAACAAAAACTATTTTTGGATTAATTGCCTGATCTCTAAAAGAAGATATTATCGCCATACAAATTCCTAAATCTGCTGCAGGTTCTATGACTTTTAAGCCTCCAGTAATATTAACAAAAATGTCTTGGTCATATAATGGAATCTGTAAACGTTTAGCCAGGACAGCCACTAAGATTTGCAAACGGTTTAGGTCTACTCCAAAACCTGTGCGACGAGGAACTGGTAGATAAGTTTTTGTTACCAACGCTTGAATCTCTACCAATAAAGGTCTTAACCCTGTAAGAATTGGAATAACAATTGAACCAGGAGCATTAACTTTCTGCTCTAAGAACAGACGAGATGGATTTTTGACTTCTTTCATTCCAGTCTCCTCCATTTCAAAAACACCTACTTCATCAGTTGGTCCGAAACGATTCTTTAAAGCCCTAAGAGTCCTCAAATTTGAGGCTGAATCACCTTCCAAAGACAATACAACATCCACTAAATGTTCTAAAGTCTTAGGACCAGCTATACTACCCTCTTTAGTCACATGCCCAACTATAAACATAGGAATATGATGCCCTTTAGCCAGTTTTTGTAATCTATGGGCAGTTTCACGAACCTGTCCGACTGAGCCTGGAGCACTCATTAGACCAGATGATTCTAGAGTTTGTATTGAATCTACAATTACAAGTGAGGGTCTCAGGTTAGAGATAGCGTTAGCTATCAGATCAATATCTGTCTCGTTTAGTATATCAATACTTGCATCAGTCGAGATTCTATCTGCTCGAAGCTTAATTTGTTGTGCTGATTCTTCTCCAGCTATATATAATACTTTACGCAATTTATCAGCTGGTTCTCCCCTTTCTAAGTTGTTTTCGTTTTGTAATCTTGAATTAATATTCAGAGCAAGTTGAGTAAGCAGTGTTGATTTCCCTATTCCAGGGTCTCCCGATAAAAGTACGGCTGATCCAAGAACAATTCCTCCACCTAGAACCCTATCAAATTCTGATATTTTGGTACTTACTCTTTGATAAGATTCTTTCTTGAGTTGAGACAAATCGATTATCTCTATATCTTTTCTAACTTTACTTTTTGACGATTGAATTGCAGCCTCTTGAATTTGCTCAACTAAAGAATTCCAGCTTCCACATTCAGGACAACGTCCTAAAAATTGTGTCGTTTGAAATCCACATTGCTGACAAACAAAAACGGAACTTATTTTCACCATAATAAAATAATCCGGATCTTTATTATTTTAGATTAACTTATTTATATAATAATCCTTTAGTTGAGGTCAAAAATGGAGCAAGGTTAACCCTTCTTTTTGTCATATCAATCTCATCCACTAAAAAGTTGGTACTTTGTCCAGGAGTATATTCCCCACCTCTTTCAATTTTCTCTACAGGAATAAATCCTTCAATTCCTTCTTCTAACATCACCCTTGTACCATTGCTCAAGACTTCCACTACAGTTCCCTTGACAACATCATCAACCATATAATTCTTAACAACTTGCTCAAATGGATCCTCTTGCATTTTTCTTAATGAGATATTGATCCTACCAAAATCATTATCTATAGCAGATACTACCCCTTCTATCTCATCTCCAACTTTAAACACTTGAGTCAAATCATCAATTTTTTCCCAAGATACCTCAAAACCTAAAATAAGCCCTTCAACATCTCCCACTTTAACAAATATCCCCAGAGGAGTTACAGCCAAGACCTTCCCCTTAACTCTCTGTCCAAGAGAGAATTTTGAAAGTTCTTTAAGCATCGTCTCATCAGGATGATCTCTGCCTGAAAATATTAATCGATGATTATCCATATCTACTTCTAAAACTTTTAATAATAAATTCTCCCCAATTAAAGAATTAAGCTCTTTTCCTCCCAGGCTTTCTACAGTTTTGAAACCAAGTTGTGAGAAAGGAAGAAATCCCCTAATGCTATCTACTTCAATAATAAGACCACCTTTATTTACCTCAATAACTCTACCGCCCAACTTACTTCCTTGTTGAGAAGCTTGGATTAATTTCTGCCATTTCCTTAAATTCTCGTGTGAACCTTTCCCAATTCCTCGACCTGCCTGCATAGCTACTTTCTTATAAGGTGAAAGCATTATTTGTCCAGAGTCATTATCTACAGATAGCACATAAAGGGTCATTGTATCTTCTATTTTAAGTTTATCCAACTGCTGATCTGTTAGATCTTTCTTATTCACTATTCCCTCCGCCTTTGCTCCAATATCAAAAACGACTTCTGATGAATTAAAAGAGATTACTTTTCCCTTAATTTCATCTCCCAAGTTAAGTTTAGGTATATGGACTGATGATGTTGCTAAGAGTTCAGCAAAGGATAAAGGCTTCATTTATAGATTCTTTAGATCTCGCTTTCTTAAATATTTAGACTAAACGAAAATTGTTAAGCTTATGTTTAGCTGATTTTATCAGGTTTCTTTAGATCTAGCAACTTTTGTCTAAACATTAAAAAACCCTCTAAGCAAGAGGGTTAATAAAAGTCGGCAGTGACCTATTGTCCCGTATCCTTGCGAATATAGTATCGTCGGCGCTGAAGTGTTTGACTTCTGAGTTCGGGATGGGATCAGGTCGGACCACTTCGCTCAAACCACCTGAGGATATTATATCTTATAGAGGCAAAATCTGCAATGTTTTGTAAGATACAATTTAGGAGTTCTAAATTACACTCTCAAATGTGAATACGGACTGAAAAGTCAATTTATCCGACTTCATTACTATTTAGTCAGACAAAGCAAAAAAATCTCAACTTCGACCATTAGTACTCTTAAGCTCAACACATTACTGTGCTTACACTGAGAGCCTATCAACCAAGTAGTCTTCTTGGGGTCTTTATAGATACCTTATCTTAGGGTCTGCTTCGCACTTAGATGCTTTCAGCGCTTATCAGTTAGAAACGTAGCTACCCAGCGCTGCCGCTATAAACGACAACTGGCACACTAGAGGTTTCCTCATCTCGGTCCTCTCGTACTAGAGACAACTCCCTTCAAGTATCAAAACGCCCATACTGGATAGAGTCCAACCTGTCTCACGCATTTATAATCATTTGTTACCAAATGTATGGACTATACCATCACCCTAATATTAGGGGGCCAACGTATTAGTCGAGAGTAAATCTCGACTCCGACCTGTATCATCTGATACGGTCAAGTCTCTAAGGGGTTATAGTTTTTGTTCCAATAAAGTTTTTACCGAAGTAAAACCGTTTTTGCGTTTTTTAGAATAATTTAACGTTAAAAACGAGTCAATCAATTTAACCAAACTCAAAAAATCTTCTTGAGTTACCACTCTTGATTTCTGATCCAAAATTTGGATCAATAACTCTGCCTGCAACTTTTTTAATCTTAAGTAAGGCCTAATTTGTTTAACCAGATTTTGTAAAGTTATCATATCGCCGATTATATATTCAGCAATCCCATCTTTTCTAAATCTGATATACCCTCCTCCTATTAGCTCTTTTAACTCTTCCAGGATTTTTATTCCCTTCTGAGATTGAAAAAATACAATATTTGGAGCAATTTGGAATCCAAACTTATATGTTGCATTTGGTTTTACTCGGACATAAATACTGCCATCACCGTCTAAAAATCCAGCAATGTATGCAGCATCTAACTTCTCTAATTGGTTCATTAACTAAACTTCCCTTGGTATTATCCTAATATACGACAGGTTAATATCGCAATTACATATTAGGACTTCACCGATATGAGTTAGCTTTTACAATCTCGATTACTCGAGAAAGCCGCCAAATTGACGGTTTGAACCCAGCTCGCGTACCGCTTTAACTGGCGAACAGCCAGACGCTTGGGACCTTCTTCAGCCCCACGCTGCGATGAGCCGACATCGAGGTGCCGAACGCTCTCGTCCTTGTGGACTGTTGGAGAGCACTAGCCTGTTATCCCCGGGGTAACTTTTATCCGATAAGCCTACTCCCTCCCATGAGGAAAGTAGGGATCACTAAAGCCTGCTTTCGCACCTGTTAGACTTGTATGTCTCACAGTCAAGCACACTATATACTTTTGCGCTTTAAATCCCGTTGCCATTGGGATTAAGTGTACCTTTGCACGCCTCCGTTACGTTTTTGGAGGCAACCGCCCCAGTTAAACTGCCCGCCAGACCTTGTTATCTTGCCGGATTACGGCAGAAGATTAAGACCTGAAAAATTAAAAGAGAGGTGTTTCATTGTCGCCGAAGCTCCCTCCTACGCTATACAATTAACTTTTCAAATCAGGGTCAAGCTACAGTAAAGCTCCACGGGGTCTTTTTGTCCAAGTATGGGAAGGCCGCATCTTCACAGCCATTGCAATTTCGCCGGGTCTATCCTCAAGACAGTCGCTAAGTCGTTCTGCCTTTCGTGCGGGTCTGAACTCACCAGACAAGGAATTTCGCTACCATAGAACAGTTATAGTTACTGCTGCCGTTCACCAGATCTTAGACCCCATCCTCGTCCAAGTATTACTACTTGAAGTCAAGTGAAGTGTTAAATTACTGGCACTGGGCAGGCGTCAGCCCCTATACATCAGCTTTCGCTTTAGCAGGGACCTGTGTTTTAGTTAAACAGTCACTCAGCGTCTTTTGTTGCAACCTTAATTATTCATCAAGGCGGGACATCTCGCTAACTTACGTCCAGCTTTTGTTGCCGAGTTCCTTAAGGATAGTTCTCCCGATCGCCTTCGTATACTCAACTCGCCCACCTGTGTCGGTTTATAGTACGGCTTAAACTACCTCCCTTTACGAATCTTTTCCTGAAAACAGAAAATTATCTTCTTACCTCTCACAACTCGCTCTTTAAAACTTTTCAGAATCAACTTCCGAAAAACTCAGAATCTCAGATCTCCAGAAAATCTAAAAATCAGATCCTCTGAATTTCTCTGAGTAATTCTAGCTTGAATTTTTACAAAAACGGATTTACCTATCTTTGCAAGCTTATTGTTTTCACCATTTTCAAAAAAATGGCAAGTATTTCCCATTTTGTCCATCCGTAAAGTCTTTGTCGAGGCAACCAAGTATCTGAATTTTAACAGATCGTCCATCGACTACACCAATTGGTCTCGCCTTAGGTGCCGACTAACCCTGATCCGATTAACGTAGATCAGGAAACCTTGGGCATACGGCGGCTCTGTTTTACACAGAGCTCTCGCTACTCATACCGGCATTCTCACTTCTGGTCAGTCCACCACATCTTACAATGCAGCTTCATACCAACCAAAACGCTCCCCTACCACACTCATGCACAGCACCAGAAATTCAAATTTTTTTCTACTTTAAATTCCTAGTGCTATGCATAAGCATCCGTAGTTTCGGTAGAACTTTTTAGCCCCGGTTCATTATGGGCGCAAGAACCCGTAGTAGACCAGCGAGCTGTTACGCTTTCTTTAAAAGATGGCTGCTTCTAAGCCAACTTCCTGGCTGTCTAAGGATTCTCACATCCTTTAACACTTAAAGTTCATTTAGGGACCTTAACTTTCGGTCTGGGTTGTTTCCCTCAGGACCGCTCCGCTTAGCCGGATCGGACTGTCTCCCATGACAATGGCCTGGTATTCGGAGTTTGAATGCTCTGTCAATCTTGCGACTGACAAAAGCAACCAGTGCTCTACCCCCAGGTTAGATTCATGAGGCTATACCTAGATATATTTCGGGGAGAACCAGCTATATCCGAGTTCGCTTGGCATATCACCTCTAACCACATCTCGTGCCAGAACATTTCTACGTTCACGGATTCGGGCCTTCCGATCGATTTCTCGACCGTTCACCCTGGACATGGTTAGCTCACTCGGTTTCGGGTCTGCCGCATGCCTCTAATCGCCCAATTAGGGCTCGCTTTCACTTCGCCTCCAGTCGCTAAACGACCTTAAACTTGAGGAATGCGACAACTCACCGGTTCATTCTTCAATAGGCACGCCATTACTCATGCACAGCACCAGAAATTCAAATTTTTTTCTACTTTAAATTCCTAGTGCTATGCATAAGCTCTGACTGCTTGTCAGCACACGGTTTCAGGTACTATTTCACTGAGCGTTCCGCTCTTCTTTTCACCTTTCCCTCACGGTACTAGTTCACTATCGGTCCGAAAGTATATTTAGCCTTGGCTCATGGTCGAGCCAGATTCACTCGGGATTACACGTGTCCCGAGCTACTTAGGTGTCTACTAGACAAACTCAAATTTCGCTTACAAGACTGTCACTTTCTACGGCGTATCTTTCCAGATACTTCAGCTATCATCATTTGTCTTTTATGCAGATCCTACAACCCCTACTCGAACTCCGCACCAGAAATTCAAATTTTTTTCTACTTCAAATTCCTAGTGCGAAGTACAAATAGGTTTAGGCTTTTCCCTTTTCGCTCGCCGCTACTTGGGGAATAACTATTGTTCTCTTCTCCTGCGCCTACTTAGATGTTTCAGTTCGGCGCGTACCCTCTCCTTACTTAATGATTTTGGGCAAAGAGTCCTCGCTTATTAAAACGAGTGGGTTATCCCATTCGGAAACCTGCGGGTCAAAGCTTCTTAGCAGCTCACCGCAGAGTATCGTCGCTTAGTACGTCCTTCTTCGGTACTTTCGACCAAGGCATCCACCGCGTGCATTATTGTTGAGTATTTTTTGGCTTTTTATATTTGGACTCTTTTTTTCTACTTAAAATTCGTAAAATCAAAGTAGCCCAATTAAATTGGCCTTCTTCCCACGAATCAAATTGATTCGTGATTTCTTCCGTATTCACATTTCAAAGTGCAAAATAAATTGGATGATTTGAACACCCAATGTCTGTCATTTAGATAATTTAACCTATATAAAAGACATTGATCGTCCACTATGTTCCATTTTAAATTATTTAATTTACTAGTGGACCCGAGCGGACTCGGACCGCTTACCTTCTCATTGCAAATGAGATGTTCTACCAGCTGAACTACGGGCCCTCTCGTAAGCATTCCAACTTATATTTCAGATAAATCAAAACTTTTTATACCTTATGATAAGTCGAATAACCACTTATTAAGTGTCTCTAGTAAATTTTTAGATAATACTACTTAGTACTAAGTAGTATTATCTATAGATCAGAGTGATACAACGCTTGAATAAATCTCCGTCTTGGAGATACCAAGCACGAAGAAGTTAAATAACGTTGAGTCTCTTGTAAATCATTCTCACTACTCGTGATTTTACCAAAAAGAAGAAGCTTTTGTCAACGATTTTATAGATAAGCCGAATCTTTACATTATTCGGAAATATAAATTTTTATAAAGTCACTATCCTGCTGTCATTAATGACTAATATTAATAACCTGTTCTATCAATCGATTTGAATATCCCCATTCATTATCATACCAAGCAAAAATTTTTACTAGATCACCATCTACAATTTGTGTTAGAGATAGATCAATGATTGATGATTCAGATCTTCCTATTATATCCGTTGATACTAAGGGTTCATCGCTTACCTCCAGAATTCCTTTCCATCTGGATTCTTTTGTCGCTGTTTTAAAGGTTTGATTAACTTCATCAATCGTCGTCTTTTTTTTAAGTAAAAAAGTAAAATCCGATAAAGAGCCTACAATAGTTGGAACCCTTATTGCTACTCCGTCAAATAGCCCTTTTAATTCAGGGATAGCTTGAGTTGTAGCAACTGCAGCTCCCGTAGTAGTAGGAATAATATTCATATAAGCTGCTCGTGCTCTCCTTAGATCTTTAGATTTTCCTCCTGGGGGTGGTCCATCTACTAGGTTTTGTTCTGCTGTCACTGAATGAACAGTCGTCATCAGTGCCTTAACTATCCCAAATTTAGAATGCATAATAGCTGCTACTGGTGCGATACAATTAGTCGTACAAGAAGCGTTATTAACAAGTTGTTCCCCTTCATATTTGTCACTATTAACGCCCATTAAATAAGTAGCTACTGTTCCATCATGGCCTTCATGTGCTGGAGCTGACAGAACGACTTTTTTTGCCCCAGCTTTTATATGTTGACTCATTCCTTCTATATCTGTAAACCTTCCTGTAGACTCAATCACAACATCAACATTTAAATCCTTCCAAGGTAACATAATAGGGTCTTTTTCAGCTAGGATTGGATATTTCTTTCCTTCTACTATCAAATTCTTCTCGTCAAAAGATACATTCTTAGCCCACACCCTGTAGGCAGAATCATACTTTAAAAGATGAGCTAAAATCTGAGGTGACGTCAAATCATTAATAGCAACAAATTCCAGTTCTTCAGAATGATTCTCAATCGCAGCCTTAAAAGCATTACGGCCTATTCTGCCAAAGCCATTAATCGCTACTCTTGTTACCTTCTTTCCCTTGAACAGTTTTTGTAACATACAATTATGTTATTACCTTCTAAAAAATTTGTAAACTCTGGATTTTAGATTAAAACTTAAATTTTCAATTATAGTAGAATTAAAGGAGAGATTTTTTATGTATATTAATATTTTGGATCAAAACATATACTACCAAAAAACAGGTCATGGCCATGATTTGATCCTACTTCATGGATGGCAACAAGATTTGTCTTCTTTTTGGCCTTTACTTGACAATCTAAGTCAGAACTTCACCGTTTGGCTGATTGATTTACCCGGTTTTGGTAGGTCGGATTATCCCCGTAAGCCATTTAAAGTTTCTGACTATGCCCAAATTGTCGAATCATTCATAAAGATAAATAAAATTAATAAGCCTCACCTTCTTGGACATTCTCTAGGAGGAGGAATCTCTATTAAACTAGCCGCATTTAATCCTCAATTAATAGAAAAATTAATTTTAGAAGACAGTGCAGGACTAAAAAATATTTCTAACTACAAAAAGAAGATGCTCATGCTCTTTACAAAACTCTTTAAAATTTTAATTCCAAACTTGTTTAACTTACATGAAAGAATCCGCCATCTTGGGTACAAATCTCTAAACTCAGATTATGAACATGTTGGTAAATTAAAAGAAACATTTATTCGGCTAACCTCAGAAGATGCTACCTCTTATCTTCCTAAAGTAATAAACGAAACACTCATTATTTGGGGAGAGTCAGATACAACTCTTCCTTTAAATTTAGGTAAAAAAATGTATAGACTGATTCCTAATTCTAGAATTGAAACAATAGATAGGGCAGGACACTTTCCACACTTGGATAATCAAGAAATGTTTCTGTATTTCCTAAACGATTTTCTTAAATCCTAAAAATCTAAATTATATGAATTTATTAATCAAAATCTTTCCTCTACCAGACCATCTTTACATATTCCAAACGTTCGAATATGCGCCTTCGGATTTCTCAAAATGGTTTTTAAGGCATTTTTTTAAACGTAATCTACAGCGGAAGCATTCCTTAAATTTAACGACTAAAGCTCTATTCCTTTTAGTAATCTCATTTACACTTATTTCTTTTACTTCTGTATTATCTTCCCTTTTAGTTATTAACCTATATCGAAACCTCTATCTTAATAATCTGCTCCTCTTTTTAATTTTCTTTTTTTTCTATGGACTTATATCTCCTTTATTTTTGATAACTGCATCTTTTTTAATTACTCCAATTGAGAATAATCAAAAACATCAACTAATAAAAAGGGCTCGCCAAAAACTTTATTCTCTCCCAGATTTAAAAATTGTTGCGATTGTCGGTTCTTATGGGAAAACTTCAACCAAGAATATGCTTTATACTTTACTTTGGAAAAAATTTCGCGTAGTCAAAACCCCAAAAAGTTACAACACACCAATCTCTATCGCAAGATCAATATTAGAAGACATTAAAGACAACACCGAGATATTTTTAGTTGAGATGGATGCTTACCACCAGGGTGAGATAGATCAGTTATGTAATTTTGTTAAGCCGCACTTCGGAATAGTCACTGCAATAGCTCCTCAACATTTAGAAAGATTCGGAGATATGAAGACTTTAGCCAAAACTCAGTTTGAGTTAGTTGAATACTTATCCAAAAATGGAACAGTCTTTATAAATACAGCAGACAGCTGGAGTATGAAGCTTTTAACTCAGGATGCGACTTACCAAATAAAAAATGGTACTGGAGAAATTATTGAATTCGGAGAACGTCCAGATGATGATTTTTATGCAGATCATATTATCCAGACACAACAAGGTTTAAAGTTTAATCTGCATATAAAATCTCCAAATAACCAACAGGCAATCACCATACCTCTATTCGGTCAACACCATATAATAAACTTTGTATCAGCTGCAGCAATAGCTACCAAGCTAGGGATGAACCTTGCCGAGATAGCAAAAAGAGCTTCCAAAATTTTACCTACACCTCATCGTTTAGAGATAAAAAAACAATCAAACATAACTATTATAGATAATACTTATAATACTAACCCTGCCGCAGCTCAAACCTCACTTACTGTCTTATCTGCTTATCCAGGAAATCAAAAAATCCTTATTACTCCAGGGCTTGTTGAGCTTGGGAAACAGAGTTCAACCCAAAATCAAATATTTGCCAAATCTGCAGCTAAGGTTGCTGATCTTTTTATTATAGTCGGAGAAAATTCTAAAAAAGATCTCCTCAAAGGCCTTAATGAAGCAAAATATCCAAAAAATAAAATCATATCTGCTAAAACAATTGCTGAGGCTTTAGAAATACTACAAACTTACGCTAAACCTTTATCTGTGGTTTTACTTGAAAATGATCTTCCTGATCAATATTTCTAATACTTATCTTTTTAATCCAGAATTTGCCATTTGCGATAATAACCCTGAATTAAAAGTATATTGAGTCTTCTTTTGATCTTCCCATCGTTCTAGAGCATACTGTATGATCTTATCTAATAATTCATTATATTTTATGCCCGCAGGTTCCCATAAATAAAAAGAGAGAGAACCTGGAGGAGAATTTATTTCATTAACATAAACTTTCTCTCGCTTAAGATCTACAAAATAATCTATTCTTGCTACTCCACAACCACCTAAAGATTTAAAGATATGAATTGTTATATCCTGAATTTTATCTGTCAATTTAGAAGTAATTGGTGCAGGAATCACTCTAGAAAGAGACGCCATCCCTGCTCCCTTACTCCCCTTTCCTCCTTTTTTATACTTATCCTCAAAAGACAAGATCTCTCCGGATGCTATTGGCATTTCACAGACAGATGCCTCAACATCTTTGTATCCCAATGCAGAACAATTAACCTCTTTAACACCCTCAAAAGCTTCCTCAATCAAAATTTTATCCGAATAAATTGCAGCAACTTCAATATTAAAGCTCAGTTCTTCTTCATTATTGGCTTTCCCAGCACCAATACTTGATCCTCCATTACCAGGCTTTACAAATAAAGGGAATTTTAGCCTATTATCTTTCTGTAAAATTATATTTAAACATTCCTTCGGATCCTTAATCCAGTCAGATCTTTTAATGTAACAAAATTTTGCGAAGTCTAGTCCTAAAGAACTAAAGAAAAACTTAGAGATCACTTTATCCATTGCCACAGCAGAGGCTAAAACATTAAATCCAGTGTAAGGAATCTGGTAGACCTCAAAAAGTCCCTGGATAGAACCATCTTCTCCAAAAGACCCATGAAAAAGAGGAAAAGCCAGATCAAAAGGAATAAATTTATTAAACCAAGATGAAATTGTTACAAGAGTCGGTTTACCTTTATATCGTATGGGTATAACCTCTACCGAAGAGATAAGTAAATTATCAATATCTTTATAGTTCTTTAAATCTAAGAATTTAGGATTGGTATAAAACCTGCTTTCTTTGCTAACATAAACTGGAATAATGTTATATTTCAGCTTATCTAAATGCTTAAAAGCTTGTAAAGCAGTAATTACTGAGACTTCATGTTCAGTAGATCTACCTCCAAAGAATAGACCCAAAGTCAACTTTCCCATCAATTTCCTATTTTAATACATAACTCATTCAAATATTAGTCATTATTTACATTGAAAAATTAAATACAATATTCCTAACTAATTTAAAGCTTCAATCGTTAGTAAAGTGCCTTTTGAAAGGAACTCCAGCATTGCTCCTCCTCCGGAAGAAACAAAATCAAACTTATCGAGGAATTGAGACAAGGATGAGATTGTGTCCCCTCCTCCTATAATAGACTTAATACTCGAACCTGTTATTGTCTGGGCAAGCTGCAAATCAGAATAATTACCTCTTGGATCTTCATATTTTCCCATTGGTCCACCCCAAATGACTTCTTTAGAAGTCTTAAGAATAGACATAAACTCATTCATTGATTCGGCTGCTAAATCAATACCAGAGTCGTTTACTTTTCCTAGTCGAACATTACTTGGTACTTCTAAACTCTGTTCTTTAATCTTTTGTGGCAACAATCCTCCAACTAAGACATAATCAGAGAATTTACTTAAAGCTATTACTGCATCGTATTTGTCTTCAACCTTTACACCTCCAACTAAGGAAACTAGAGGACGCTGAGGATTTCCCCTGACATTTTCTAGTGTATGGACCTCTTTAGCAAAACGAAGGCCTGCAGCGTGAGGCAATAGAGTTGGTAAAACAGTTGTGGAGGCAGCTTTATGATGTGAGGCAAAAGCCTCATTCACAAAACAATCTCCGAATTCTGCTAATTGTTTTGCATATTCTAAATCAGCTTCATCTTCACCTTTTTCAAAACGCAAGTTCTCTAATAGCTTCAACCTGCCATTATTTAAATCTCTTGCAAAACCGTACTCCATAAACCAGTCATAAATAGGTTCGATCGAAAGATCCTTAACCTCTATCCCTTTAGGTCTTCCGATATGGCCAATGACTGTTACTTCTTTTCCAAATTCAAGGCAAAGATGCAGGGTAGGTATTCCTACTTCAAGGCGGAAGCTCTCTGAAACCACCCATTTTTCTCCATCAAAATGTAATGGAACATCCAAATCCATCCTCACAAGAACTCGCTTGTCTTTTACAAATTCAGCTGAAACTATCTGCATAAATTTATAGTAACAATATGCAGCGAATGAGGCAAGGTTCCAACTTTGCCCCTAATAGGCTAAAATACTTCGATGGCAGAACAACATACTCAATCAATAAGATTAGTAAGCTATAATACAAGGCACGGTCTAGGATTAGATGATTGGGATAAACTACCTAAATCTCATATTGTTGGTTTTCAAGAAGTTCCAGAGTCAAAAATTAGCAAGTTGAATGACCAAATGAGGTCAAACGGCTATCTTTTAGCGGGGTTTGCTCCTGCGTGGACCAACAAAGATGGGTCATCTGAAGGCGAAGTAACTTATTACCATAAAGAATCTGGGCTGAAAAAAATACAATCAAAAGTTATTCCTATCGGAAGATCTATAATTGAATCTTGGATATTTGGGATGGATGGTTGTCGAAGTGCATTATACACAAGCTTTTACCATAGTGATTTAAATATTCCATTTAGCTTCATTAATGCACATTTAGTGCTACTCGGATCTTTAGTATTTTTTTGGTCTATCAATAAAAGAATCTTACAGATTAAAAAGATCATATCTGAAACAAACAGCACTTCCCTTCCTACAGTTATATTTGGAGATTTTAATACAAGCACCCTACTTCCAGAGTCAAAAAAGTTAGATGATTTCCTGTCTAGAAATGGTTTTAATAGACAGAATATTAATCTGGCAACTCATCAATATTATATCCAAGCAGGCCCTTTTAGATTTAATATATTTAAGCATCAACTGGATTACATTTTTGCAAAGAATTGTTCAATACAAGACAGTCAGTCTTTAGAATCGCTAAACAAGTCAGACCATTATCCTATTATGGCCAAAATAATTATTCCCAGTACTTCCAAGTAGCATACTTAGCTTCCAATTGAGACTCAGTTATATTAGCAGGCGGTATGCCAAATTTTTGAAATCCTAAGTCCAGTAGTTCAGATGCCCACATATCTCGCTGCAACACTCCAGGAGCACCGAGAGCTACTACAAGAATTCTTTTTCCACCTCTCTCTGCTGCGACAATTGATGTAAATCCAGCTTGATCAGTATTGCCAATTTTGACCCCATAAGCTCCAGGATAGACTCCCAATAGCCCATTCCAATTATATAAATCAAACTGCTTATGATTTAAATCTGCGGATAAAAACTGATAATCGCTCTTCACGTCAGTTGCGATTGTCGGATAATTTGTAATCGCATAATGCGCTAGAACAGCCAGATCAGCAGCAGAACTATAATTATTTATTGAATCTAGTCCTTCTGGGTTAGCAAAACGAGTATCTTTTAACCCCATAACTACTGCTTTCTCGTTCATTAAAGATATAAAGATATTCCGATTATATAGATTATTAATACCCACTTTGATTGCTTCAGCAGCGTCGTTAGCTGAAGTAAGCAAGGCTCCTTTTAAAAGTTCATCTAAACTCATTCTCTGCCCTTCGACTACTCCAATTTTAGTTGGAATCATTTGTGCTGCTTGATTTGTAATAGTAAATTCCTGATCTGGAGAGGTAACATCAAGCGATACTACTGCGGTCATAAGCTTAGTGAGTGAAGCAATTGGTAATTGCTGATGAATATTTTTTTCAGCTAGAATTTGCCCCGTACCATCGTCAATAACTATATATGATTTTAAAAATTCAAAATCTCCTGCTGCCTGTGCTTGAGGAATTATAGATTCGCCTGTAGATCTGAACAAACTAAAATTATTCTGTTTTTGTTGTAATCTTGGCAACAATTGTTGAATGACAGACTTCTCTGACAAACTGGGAGATGTCAAACTTTCGCTTTGAACTCTTAACGTATTCAAAGATAGCCTTTGTAAAAATAATGGTGCTTTTATACCTAATCCGAGGAGTATTGTCAAAATTAGTTGCAAACCAAATGATAAAAAAAATAATCTCCAACGTTTCTCTAAATAATCAAAAAAAAGATCAATATATTTCATATATTTAACTGTTTATCCTCTAATCTCTCGATTTAATACCGCATTATCAGCAATTTTTTTACCAAACACATCCGCAAGTTCTTGCCATAGGTCATTCCTTCCTTGGTCATTACCTAAGGCCCAAATACCAATACCTTCTAAATTCTTTTGCTTTGCTAAATCATACTTTAATGCCAACGATTTGGGATTATCCATAAAAACCATTCTCCAAGTTCCCAAGCTATTATCATAATACGAAGTCCATTCCACTTGACCATTCTTGTCCCAACCTTGAGTCACATTGCCAAGTTGTCCAGAGGTCAAACTATTCATAAAATCGGAGTAAGTTTCAGAAATATTTGACCCCCACCAAGAAGAAGGCCTAACTAGCGCTAAAATTCCCGGCTGATAGACCATGTAGTTATACCCGTACCATGGAACTCCTAAGATTAATTTGTCTGCAGGAATTTTAGAAAGAAAATCATTAACAGCTGTAGTTACATCATACCAATACTGTCCATCCTGTGCTCCATTAAGAGGTGCTGTAGGAATCGCGTTGGCTGAACTTGCATTCGCAAAATCATAAGCCATCATAAAGATTCCGTCTGAAACCTGAGACAGCGCAGATACGTCATAAAGTTTAGGTTCCTTAGCTGAGGCTGCATAAACTGATACAGTAACTCTGGAATCGGGGTTTAACTGATGCATCTTTTTAGTTAAATCAGAAACAAAATTAGTAAAATTATTTCGTAGGTCATTTCCAGGATCACCTTGATATTCAAAATCAATATTAACTCCATCTATACCTCTGCTCATAACCTCCGAAACAGTCTGGTTGATTGCATTTTGAAAGGCTACGGGATCATCTAGAATACTCTCAATCGTAGAGTTATCCATCTGAATAATAGTCAAGACTACTCTTGTACCATAACTATGCGCTCTAGTAAAAAGATCCGTCGCCTGACTACTTTTAAAAGTAAGATAACCTGGATCATAACGATCTAAGCTTCCATCCGCTTCTACTGGTACTCCAAAATAAGCTAATGTAGTTAGTGTATTAAAATCAACATTATCTAATTTATCAATATTCCAGTATGGCATAAAACCGAAAACCTCTTTTTGAGTTAAATCTTCTTGTAATGGATGTAAAGCAGTTGAACTAGAGATAGCTGAGCTACTTATAGTATTCGATACTCCTAAATTAAAAGAAAAAATTACCGGCAAAATAGAGACTAAGATACTCGCATTATTAACACGAAAAATTGATGAGATATCTATTAATCTTAATCTGAATTTAAAAATTAATATTTCTTCCGAAATATAGGATTTAATCTTACTTGGCAGTTGTGTTAGGTAATTCCCCATCTTTTGAATTCTGAGCCAAAATTTCCCTAAAGTATTAAACGGGTGGGATTACGACAAGATAGTCTCAGATCAAGATCGCTGCGCAAGTCTACCAAGAGCAATCTGTCTTGTCAAACCCAAAAGTATTGAGTTCAAGCCTAAAAAAGTATGAAAATAGTAAGAACGTCCTTTTATGCTGCTATTTCAACCCAGCAAGGAATTTTATTATATAAAGTCTTTTATCTTTTTTTGCGATTCA
Organism: Candidatus Daviesbacteria bacterium; assembly: GCA_027451625.1. Lineage (GTDB taxonomy): Bacteria > Patescibacteriota > Microgenomatia > Daviesbacterales > UBA10151 > DAIDIY01. The sequence continues at coordinate 34,973 of DAIDIY010000048.1, forward strand.
TATTATATTATATCTATATGATTATTCTAACCCCTTCCACTTGGACAGACTACGATCTTTTAGATTCTGGAGATTATAAAAAACTAGAAAGATTTGGTCCTTATACAGTAGTTCGTCCTGATCCTCAAGTTATGTGGAAAAAAAATTTATCAGAATCTTTATGGAAAAATGCTGATGCTATTTTTGAGAGAATATCTGAAGATAAAGGTATATGGAGATTTCATAAAAAAACACCTCAAAGATGGACGATCAAATATGACAATCTTACACTTTTGGTCAAGCTCTCTCCTTTTAAGCATACAGGAGTATTTCCTGAACAGGAACCTCACTGGAGGTTTATTCAAAATATACTAGCTAAGAATCATAATCAGTTAAATTCGGGTGTTTCAACAGCAAGAAAACCTTCTATATTAAATTTGTTTGGTTATACAGGGATATCCACCCTTATTACAGTCAAATCCGGAGCCAAAGTTACACATGTCGATGCATCATATCCTGCCATAGGTTGGGCAAAAGAGAATCAGAAACTATCCGGTCTGGAAAATGAACCAATCAGATGGATAGAAGATGATGTTATCAAATTCTGTCAAAGAGAAGTAAGAAGAGGTAATAAATATGACGGTATTATCATGGACCCCCCAGCTTTTGGACATGGCCCAAAAGGTGAAGTATGGAAATTTAACACCTCTCTACCTACGCTTCTTTCAATCTGTTCTCAATTAATATCTGATAAACCACTTTTTATAATAATAAACGCTTATGCAGTATCAATTTCGGCACTTTCCTTAAAAAACCTTCTTCAAGAGTATTTCAAAGGCTTAAATGGTTATATTGATTTTGGAGAACTCGCATTACAAGAAAGGTCAACAAAAAGACTCCTCTCTACTGGTATTTTCGTCAAATGGAGTAAATAAATATCCTCTATAGAAAAAAATAGCAAACCTTGAGTGGGCAGTGATGGAGTTGGACCATCCACTTCGTCATTATCAGTGACGCGTTCTACCGATGAACTAACTGCCCTTAAAGTTATATTTTATATCGATTCTCCAGATTTCTTACTCCCCTTTCAATTAACAACACCCCTGCCAAAGTTCCTATGGGAAAAATACCCATTGCAATGTATCCTAAATAAATCTCTCCTGATGCAATTGAGATATCTTTGATAAAATTCCCTATCTGTTCTTTCATGCAATTAATAAGTTTCAATATTTTATCAAATATTCATGATTTTGTCTTCCTAGAAATCAAATCATATAGATCAATAAAATCATATTTCACCATCAGGTAAATCATATTTTATCGTTAGCGCTGAAGCTACACTCTCTAAACTAGGACGATCACTAACACACAGTATTTCAACCTCAGGACCAACACAATCTTCAACCATTCCTACTATTCTTCGAGAAGGATCAAAAATAACTAAGGTATTCACCCCTTGAGTTGATAGTCCTTCCAAAACAGGCTTGTGATGCACTTGACTATCCAGTAAATCAGAAACTATTCTATAAATACCCTCTCTATTTTTTACTACCGGATTCAATCCTTGAGCCTCTCTAATAGGAGATAAAATTGTTCCTACGGGGTCATTTACAGAGTTGGGTAGAATTATTTGCGGTAATCTATCACGAAATCCGTCAGCTGCTTCCTTAACAAATCCTGTATGAATCGCCCAACCTATTCCACCAATTAAAATATGTTTACTTTTTTCAAAGTAATCTTTTAATGACAAAAGATTCCCTATAGGACCACCCACGATACTTTGTTTAGGTGAATTCCAGTTAGCATATTCAACGTTTACTCCAGCATTTCTTGCTTTAACAATCCCATTTTCAACTACTTCTTTAGATAGTCCTATAATCGTCATAAGTCCAGTTCTAGGTTCTGCGGGAAGTTTAAGAAGCTCTTCTTGCCTTGCTTTCATTGCTAGTAAAGCTGATCTTAAATCTATTGCTCCTGATGAGACTGCAGAACTTAGTTCTCCCATGCTTAAAGCTACATGGGTTTGTGGACGCCTTTCCAAAAGACGCGTTAAAGTTACCGCCATACCTACAGTCACAGCAACTAAGATAACCGGCTTAAACCAAGGTTTTTCTATTTCTTCACCCAATATACTCTTCGCTTGCTCAAGAGCTCTCCCAAATGAAGTATTCCTCGAAGAAAACAGAGATTCCATTCCGTCAACACCTGCGTTTTGACCCGGGAAATAATAAGCTACTTTTGATAGAGTTTTTTTAATATCCCCAAGATTTAATTGGTCTTCTTTTTCCAAAGACATACTAAGAGGCCTGGACCGGACTTGAACCGGTGTGTGCGGTTTTGCAGACCGCTGGATGGCCACTCTCCCACCAGGCCCTACGCTGATTTTAGCATATTTGAAAACAAGATCCTAAGATAGAATAATACTCTTTTCGTGGTAATCTAAAAGTCCTTATGGACAAACAAAGGCTACAAAACAAATCAATAAGAATCTAATTTATGATTTCAATTTTACGAAGCAACAGTATTTAAATATTGTCCGCATAGTCCAGGAACTCGAGCAATAATAAATACTATTTTTCCTAGATCTGGACTCCAGCCGAGGGTACATAGAGCTACTGCGATTGCTCCGTCAATGTTGAGAGGTAAAGTCATATTTAAAGATGAATCAATTTTATCTTTAAACTCTGAGACAAGTTTCACGAATTCATCACTAAGTCCAAAATCATTTATTTTTTCTATAATTAACATCGCTCGAGGATCTTTATTTTTATATATTCGATGACCAAATCCAGGAAATCTTTTCCCTTCTTTAATATATCCTTCTACTAATTCTGAAATCTTTAAGCTCCCCATTTTAATTTGATATAGAAGTTCCATTAGTTTTTCTTGAGCTCCTCCATGAATATCATTAATTTCCTCTATACCTGCAGCAATAGATTCTGAAATCGTTTTTCCCTCCCTTGCTTTTTCTATGACTTTTTTTGTGCTTGGAGTATTTGGACCATGATCGATAGATAGATTTAATATCAATTCAAATAATTTTTTTTCTTGAGGAGAGGGTTTGCGTTCACTTAAAAGTTCAAAAACAAGTTCAGGAAAAGACCTCTGCGGAGCTATTTGAAGTAAATCTTCATCTCCAAATAAAATATCAAGATCTCGATGTATAACTGTTTTTGCCATACTTAAAAATTAGATTTATTCATTTTATTCTATTTTAAAACCTCCTCTACAAGTCCAACAATTTGATCAAATTCTCTGGCCACTCGAACTCCTGCTTGAGCTAGAACTTGACGTTTATATTCAGGATTTCCTCTATTACCTTCAATTATCGCTCCAGCATGACCAAACTGAACTTCTGAAGGTAGAGTCATAGTGAACTCTCCCCCTATAAATGCTATTATCGGTTTTTTGATTTTATCAAGTTTAACAAATTCTGCTACCCTCTCTTCATAAGTTCCCCCTAACTCTCCAAACATGACAAAGCAATCTGTTTCTTTATCATCTTCTAAATCCAGCATTAGGTCAACGAAGTCGGAGCCTATAATTCTATCTCCCCCTATCCCTATAGCCCAAGAGATCCCCTTACCTCTTTTTTTAAGCTGTAACGAGATTTCAGCAGCCATACTCCCAGATTTAGAAAGTACAGCTATACTTCCAGGTACAAACATCTTTTGAGGATTTCCCCCTCCCATTAATCCCATCTTTAGTTTTCTAGAAGGAGAGATAAGCCCCGCGGTATTAGGTCCTATTATTTGAGCTCCTTTTAAACGTGCATAAGACACGATGTATGTAGTATCTTTAGTAGGAACCTTCTCTGCTTGAACTATGTGGAATTTGATGCCAGCATCGATCGCCTCAATAGTAGCGTTTTTAACAAAACTAGGGGGAACGAATTGAATTGATGCATCTACAAACCCAATTTTACTAATAGCCTCAGATACTGTATTAAAAACTGGAACACCATTGACTTCTAATCCCCCTTTACCTGGGGTCACTCCCGCAACAATATCAGTCCCATAATCCATCATCCATGGTAGAGCCCTTGCTCCTTCAGAGCCTGTCATTCCTTGACCTAAAATTCTTATTCCTGATTTTGGTAGCATCTTTATATTCCTTAGTAAGTTAAAAAAAACTTATCTAATTTAGGTAATAAATTCTATTTGTCTTACCCTCAATTACGAATCGATTATCTTTTTATATTTATTCACTAAATCTACCATAATTTTTGCCGACTGGGAAATTGTTGCTTCCTCTCCGTATACATAAAGTTGAAAATCTTTAACTTTTCTCAGCATATCAAAGGCTTCTTCTTCTCTTGGTCCTCCTCTTCGAATTAAGATTGGAAATTTAAACTTTTTATCCAATTTTTTTTCTACCTCACGAAGTCCTTCTATTATTCCTAGTAAAGTTTCATAAATATCGGTAAAGTTAGCAGCTACAGTTCCAATAATCCATAATCCATGAATATTTGGCTTAGATAAGACTATTTCTGTTAACTTTACAACCTTTTCTTTAGGAGGATTACCTGAATACTCAGTGAAATTAGCGGGTTTTCCTCCATATTCAATCAGAGCATCCATAGCTGTAAGTGATACTCCTCCTCCAGAGGATAAAATAGCTATATCTCCAGGGAGATCAAAATATGTTGAACCGGCAGTTCCGCGATAATCGAGAAGATCAATTTGTTTGGCAGCAACCTCACTATTTGTGGGCTCATGTCCAGGAACTGAACGAGGAGGGAAATTCCACTCTTTATGCCTAAATCTAGCATCATCATCTATCTTAATCTTAGCATCCAAAGCTATCCATTCTCCGGTTTTGGTTATAACTAAAGGATTTATTTCTAAAAGTAAGCAATCGTTCTCAAAAAAAATATTTATTAATTTTTGAACAAGGATAAGAAAAGATTTTTTATTTTTATTAGTCAAAAAAAGATCTAAGTCATTTAGAAATTTAGATCTACTCTTATTCACAATTTCTGTATCCGTTAAACCTTTCTGATTTAGCTTATCCCAAACAACTTGCTGTTCTAAAATATTTATAGGATACATACTCTTCTCTCTCTCCTCTACCCCTGTTCCTCCTAATAAAGATAAAGTTAGTACAGGCAGTCGAACTAATGTATCGTAAGATATAGAGATATAATATTCTTTAGCAAAACCTACAGCATCTTCAACGAGTACTTTATTTACCCTTTCACCATTGATCTTCTTTCCAAACAAATCTATTATTTCACCTGAAACATCTTCTTCTTTTAACACTTTAATAATTCCTCCAGAGTTAGCCCTTTTACCTGATAAGACTTGAGCCTTCAAGACTATAGGAACTTTAAGTCTTACTGGTTGATTAAGATTCTCTATAACCTCAGATCTAGGAACTTTAATCCCATTGTTTCCAAGGATCTCCTTTCCCTCAAACTCATATAAAATCATACGATCTATTCTACCCTAAAACTGGTTATTTGACAGCATAAATGTTTACAGTGGAGGCTAATGTAAGGTAAAATTACCGGTAAGGCAGGGTAGCTTAGAGGAAGAGCAACACATTCATAACGTGTAGGCCATGGGTTCGAATCCCATCCCTGCTACTTTTTTAGTGGTATATTAACTTCAAAAATAAAATCTATGTTGCGGGGCTGGGATTCGAACCCAGGACCTCGAGATTATGAGCCTCGCGAGCTGCCACTGCTCTACCCCGCGGTTTTTAGATATCTATAAATTAATCCAAAAGAAAAATCTTGAGTAAACTTTTCTAAATGTATTATATAACAAGACTGACCTGAGTGCAAAATCGATTACAAATATTATATATTCTTAATCAGAAAAAACCAAAAATATTTAACCATCCCTGCCAATATGGTAGTTTCACTTGAGGAACTTTTCTCTCTTGAGCCATTATCTTGTCTAATTCACTTTGAGAGATAATCACGACTGTCTCATTAGGTTTGGCTAAATCCATTCTATCTCGTGCTTGTTCCTCAATAAAATTTAAAGAGGAAACATTCTTAAATTCAGATTTAAGTTTTAAATTATTGTCTTCTAAAGTCTGCAGTTGTGCTTGTGCATCATACAACCTTTTCCCGGCCTGGAGTGAATCATAAATCTGCTTACTTAGGCTATAAAGCAGCAAGAAGAAAAGGCCAACTATAGCCACGAATGTAATATTTTTTCTTAAGTTATTCATATATCAAAAAAAAAATTGTACATTGACTTTCACAACCTATATAAGTAATATATAAGATATAAATTTCTATTAAAATGACACTTACCGAAGCCAGAACTAAATTTATTGATTTCTTAAAGACTAAAAAACGTTCCTCGAGTACTATTCTAGCTTACGGAAAGGATATAGAGCAACTTGTTTCCTATTTAGAAGAGAGAAAAGTTATTGATCCTACCAATGTGACTACCGATCAACTAAATCTTTTTATGCAGAAATTGGCTCAAGAAAACTATACAGCTAAATCAATCTCTCGGAAAACTAACTCAACTAAAACTTTTTTTAAATATCTGAAGACAGAAAATATCATTCAAAATGATCCAGCTTCAGCCTTAGAACACCCCAACTTTGAAAATAAGCCACCTCGGATATTAACAAAAATGGAATATCGAGCTTTGAGAGATGCTGCCAGAGGTGATATACGAATGTCAGCTGTAATAGAACTCCTATTACAAACAGGTGTAAGAATTGGAGAATTAGCTAAGATAGATCTAGAAGATTTAACTTTAAGTAGTGATAATCCCAGTTTATATATAAAACCTCAAGAAGGAGCTGTGGAGAGGCATATTCCTCTTAATAAACCTGCACTTGATGCTTTAACAAAATATTTAGATGTTAGATCCAAAACGCAAAGTAAATCTTTATTTGTGACCAAAACAGGCAGACCTCTACTAGTAAGAAATATTCGAACAGCCATAGATCGATATTTCAGACTCGCTGGTATAAAAGGTGCCAAAGTTAATGATTTACGTCATACTTGGGTTGCTCATCAACTAGAATCTGGAATGTCACTGGTTATGGTTTCTAAACTTTCTGGGCACAAAAGAGTTTCTACTACTGAAAAGTATCTTCAATATATCCCTTCTCGTACATCTGAAGATAAAATTAAATTAGAAGAACTTTAAATTCATAAAAGTATAGAGTGCGCCTGCTTGGGATCGAACCAAGGACATCTACTTTATAAGAGTAGCGCTCTACCACTGAGCTACAGGCGCATCAAAACCTTTCAATTGTATCAAGATATATTTATTAAAAACATAAACTTTTTAATAAATACTATTTTAAGAAATACTCAAGTATTAAAAGACTATACGAATAGTAATATGTGCCTGTTCTTATGTCAACAAATAGCTATTTAAGATAGTTTAATACAAAACTAAGGATGATTGCTAAAAGTAAACCTGAAACAAATGGAATATATAATTTTATACTGTATCTATCTACAAAAATATCCCCAGGAATTGGAGGATAATTTTTTAGCACTAAGTTAGCTAAAAAAGCTATAAACAACTCACTAACAACAAATAAATAAAACCCTCTTATTATAAGATGCATTATTTAAACTCTTATAGCCTCTAAAGATTTGCCCTATGAGTAATCTCTGTTTCAACTTCTCCTACATCACGACCATATGTTAGTCGAGATAATTCCTTAATAGCTTGGGCAATATTGGGATTTTTCATTGCATTCCAAGCATTAACATCAATTCCAACATTCATTGAAAATGGAGGGACAGGTTCTCCATGAACTTGGGTTTTAACATACACGTGCCGAGCTTCAATATTTACCAAATCTTGTTCAGAAAATACCGGTGAGAACTCATGTTGTAAAAAGTTTGCATCTGTTACTCCTACTCGATAAGTCATTAAAGTTCCAACATTACCAAAAATAGCATTCTTAATTTCTTCAGGCATCTGTCCTATAAACTGGTTAGCAACAATTAAGTTTAAATGGTACTTTCTAGCTTCAGACAAGATAGTAGCAAAAGTGTCCGTAGCAAAATTTTGAAACTCATCTACATACAAATAAAAATCTCTTCTTTGAGATTCTGGGACATCAGCTCTCGACATCGCAGCAGCCAAAATTTTAGGAACTAAAATAAGTCCTAAGAAATTAGAATTTTCTTCTCCCATTCTTCCTTTCGAGAGATTAACAATTAAAATTTTTCCATTATCCATAATCTCTCGAAGATTGAACGAGGACTTACTCTGACCAATGATATTCCTTAACATTCTATTTGTGACAAAACGCCCAAATTTAGAAACTGTATAATCTAACACCTCGGATTTATGAAAATCGGCTGTATGAGCAATCTGATCAGTCCAATACCGCCTTACTATCGGATCAGTTACATAGGGTAAGAGCTCTTTAACATACTCAGGATCTTGCATTATTCTCATAACTTCAACAAAAGTATTTCCAGGAACAGACATGACTGTTAACATCGCATTTCTTACTCCATGCTCAAAACGAGGTCCAATAATTCCTGTTTTATGAGGGTCATATAGCTTATACATAAGACCTAAAATTTCAGTTGTGATGAAGTGTTTCTCATCTTCTGTTCTAGCATCAAGCATATTCATTCCAAAAGGTCGAGAAACATCACCTGGGTCAAAATAAACTACGTCTTGAGCTCTATTAGGAGGAATAAGCGATAACATCTCCTCAGCAGCATCACCGTGCGGATCGATAAAAGCTATTCCCTTACCCGATATAATATCTTGAAGCATTAAAGTCTTAAGTAGAGTGGTTTTACCTGTTCCAGTACGTCCAATAATATACATATGTCGTTGGCGATCCTCCTCAGAGATATAAACAGGTCTTTGAGTACCTCGGAAAATAGATTTCCCTAAATAAAGACCTGAGGTAGGAATTTTCTCTGAGGCTGGAGCTGATCTTGCTGGCAACCAAGCTATATGAGGAGTTGTTATAGATTTATTGGGGAAGTGATAAATCGTGGCTATTTCTTCAGGGGTAAGAATCGGAATCTTGTGTAAAAGAGGAGTGTAGCGGTTGATAAAATCAGTAATAAACCCTTTTTCAGATGGCACTTTAGCACCACTGAAGCTATTATAAGGACCAGCAAACTGCTCAAATGAAGCCTTAATATTGGCAAGATGCGCCTTTGCACTATCCTTATTAATTGAAGAGGTAACTATCCTTATAGTCACAAAAAAACCAGGTTTAGAAATTTTATTTTCAACAGCTTCAAGTTGTTTAGTATCTGGAGGTGGTTTAGGATTATCGGGCTTACCAGGATCTTTTTCTTTTTTTATCCATTTTTTAGCTAAATCCTTCCATTTATTATCTGCAGGACTCATGATAAGCTGAACCGTAGCACCTTCCCCTTCTCCCATCTTAGCCAAGGCTGAAGTCATTGAACTTAATGGGTCTGTGGGTAAATCCTTATAAGTCTTTATTGGAAAATAATCAGATGATTTAAGATTATATTGAGCATAAGCGGTCTGTCCACCTTCTGAAAAAATATTATATTCTGGAACTTCTTTAATCTCAGCATCAGGATATGCACCATGGATCTGTTTTTCCACTAAATCTTGTAATGATTTATTAACACATATATAGAACTTTATTGACTCATGTAAAGCCACTATCTCAAAAGAAATTTGGTTTTGCATTTTTAGGCTCATAAAACCAGTATTTTTCTTTATCGAATTTAAGGCTGCAAAGAGTTGTTCCATTGCATCAATCTTAATCTCATTATCTTTAGGTACATTAACCTGGAGCACTATAGATTGCAAAGAATACTTATCTCTACCTCGACTTCTCAACCAAGCAAAAAAATAATGGAAAAAAGAAACAGCTAGAATTACAAAAAGTCCAACCAAAAAGAATCCTCCAATAACTAAAGCTATAATAAGTGTTAAATCAGAGCCTCCTGTGGCTGTTGAAACTTCCATAATTAGTATTCTATTCTCCTTATCTACTACTTTACTTCTTATTTACTTCTACAATTTCCATCCCCGGATGTTTAGCTGATAAACGTTTCTTGTGCTCTATGAGAAAAACATTGGAAGGCTCAGTTCGAGGTCTGCCCATGTTACCAGCTATTATATCCTCTAGGTCAACATTATTCTGGTCTGATATTTTAAACCATTTTAAAATTTTTTCCCACAGACTAGCCTTTTTACTTTGTTCTCCAGAAGCAAGATTGTCTTCAGGAATCATTGGAGTTTGATTTTCTATAGGTACGATATTATCTAAACTAACAGCTTTACCAGTAATTTCGGTTAAGTTTTGAGATATATTCTGATGCAGCGATTTTGTATGAGATTCAGCATCACTTCCAGGTTGGATTAAATCATATATATCTACCATATAAAGTTATTATACTCTACATGTCACGACAAAGAGAGAATGTTATAGAACTAAATTAAATGGTAAAACTGAGGATTCTAGTTACTTACTTTGTTTAATTTTAAGATTTTCTAAATAGTCTTCAACGTCTAAAGCTGCTTTACAGCCAGCTGCAGCAGCAGTAACTGCCTGTTTGTATATCCGATCAGCGACGTCTCCAGCCCAGAAGATACCATCGATGGATGTTTTAGTCTCGTCAAAAACTTTAATATATCCTTTATCATCAAGCTCTAGTTGAGATTTTAAAAACTCCGTATTAGGTTTATGTCCAATTGCTATAAAAACTCCAGCAATCGGCATAACGGAGGTAGTACCGTTTTTAATATTTTTTAATCTTACAGAGGTAAGAACATTCTCCCCAAGAAATTCTTCTATAACACTATCTATTATAAATTCAATATTAGGCTTCGACTTAACTAACTCTAAAAGTGCTGGTTGAGCACGAAATTCATTTCGTCTATGAACTATATACACTTTTGAACAGATCTTAGATAGATGTTGAGCTTCTCTCATAGCCGTATCTCCTCCACCTATTACAAGAACCTCTTTCCCTTGAAAAAACAATCCGTCACAAACTGCACAAGCTGAAACTCCATGACCAATAAACTTCTCCTCTGAAGGAATTCCTAACCACATAGCTGAAGCACCCGTAGCTATAATTACTGACTGAGCGATGACTTTTTCACTCTCAGTTTGAATTACAAACGGTCGTGTTGAGAAATCTACTTCAACCACATCTTCATTAATGAATCTTGTATTAAAACGTTCAGCTTGAGATCTCATTTGCATCATCAGTTGAGGGCCTTGAATACCTTCACTAAACCCTGGGAAGTCATCAACATCTGTTGTAAGCATAAGTTGTCCTCCGGCAGATCTGCCTGCTATAACTAGTGGAGATAAACTTCCTCTTGCTGCATAGATAGCTGCTGTAAGTCCAGCTGGTCCTGAACCTATAATGACTAATTTTTTGATGTCTGTAGAATCTTTCATATTTCTCCTTTTTCAAAAGATACCTTAAGATTTTGGAGATATCTTTACTTGGGGGATAACCTTTACAGCAGATGGTGACACTTCTTTCACTCTCATTGATGGTGTAATTATTGCTGAAGATGAAGATACTAATGGAAGAGGCGTAATGGTTGGAGTTGGTACCGACATCATAGGAGTAGGAGTTGCGGAAACAGCGACTTCCTGAGAAAATTGATTTCTAAGCCAAACGAGATATCCTGCAATAACTAATATCGTAAGTACAACAATCAGAATAGTCACATTTCGATTCATAACTTTATCGATTTTACATGAATGTAAACATAGGTACAAGAGATGATTTTTGGCTTGCTAAAAACAAAATATTAATTTAAAATTTTTTTATGCATCTCTCTCTTTTTCTTAAAGAACACCGGCAAGAAACTCCAGAAATAGAATCATTCATATTTTCTTCTAATCAAAAAATAAATTACCAGCCAGGACAATTTCTAAGATGGAATCTACCTCATCAAAATCCTGATAATAGAGGAATATGGAGATACTTTACAGTATCATCATCTCCAGCCGAAGGTATAATCATGCTGACAACCAAATTTAGTACTCCTTCAAGTACTTTTAAGACAACTTTGCATTCACTTAAGATTGGACAGGAGATTACAGTCGAAGGGCCGTTTGGTGATTTCACTTATCCAGATCCAACCGTAAAAGCTGTCTTTATAGCAGGAGGAATAGGTATAACTCCTTTCAGATCTATTCTCACTCAGTTAGATCTATTAGGAACCAACTCACCCATTATTATTCTATACTCCAACAGGAATGAAGAGATTCCTTTTAAAGTACTTTTAGATGATATATCTAAAAGACGCAAAACTATAAAAATTATTTATACAGTTACAGAAAAGGACTCTCGTTATAAAGGAGAGACAGACAAGATTGATGCTAATTTTGTTAAACAATATGTTCCCAATTATCTATCAACTGGCTTACTATATTATTTATCTGGACCTAAACCGATGGTTGAATCAATAGAAAAAGAGCTTATTTTTCTGAAAATCTCCAAGCAACAGATAAAAAAAGACTTTTTTCCAGGATATACTGAAATATAGTAATTTTAAAGCTAATAATAGATTATAAAGGGGGTGATAAATATGTGCTTGAATTGCGGATGTGGAATAGCTGATGATCCAATGGGAAATGATGATAATTTAACTTTAACAGATTTAGCAAAGGCAGCAATTGCAGCGGGCCAAGACGCAGAGACAACTCTAAATAACACTAGGCAGGCACTCCAAAATATTACAGTGGAAGGACTGCAAAAAAGAATAGATGAATTAAAAGATCACCAATCTTAGATTGGAGTGTTTTCTAGCCCTCTTCTGAAGAGGGCTAGTTTTGTTAAGTACAGTCTTTATTTTAGTATTAAAAAATCAGCTAATATCTTAATCTGTTATTAATTTTATATTTAAAGGATTAAGCCCTGCTAAATATGGAACTATTGTAGAGAGAATGTAGCATCTAGTAAATCGTCTATTTGTGTAGATAGTTTTTCATTTGTAAACTTTTTCAAATCTGAATTTACCATTAATTTAACTAACTCTTCAAACCCTACTGTCGGTGCCCACCCAAGCTCTTTTTGTGCTAAAGAATAATCACCTCTAAGCTCTCTAATCTCTGTTGGACGTAATAGGCTTTTATCGCTTATAACATGATCCTCCCAATTTAATCCTACCAAGGAAAAAGCTATCTGACAAAAATCTTTTACAGAATGTTGAGTATTAGTTCCGATAACATAATCTTTTGGAGATGGCTGTTGTAACATAAGCCACATTGCAAATACATAATCTTTAGCGTATCCCCAATCTCGTTTAGCATCTAAATAACCCAAGTGTAGCTTTCCATTATCATCAATTAATGGTTCTCCTAATTCGTTCAAAGGAGGCCTTTTAACTTTATTTTTAATACAAGCTACACCTACAGAAATCTTTCTTGAAACATATTGTAGCCCTCTTCTTTCACTTTCATGATTAAATAAAAATCCTCCGCATACAAAGATATTGTAGCTTTCACGATAGCAACGAACCATCATATGTGCATAAGCCTTAGAAATTCCATATGGATTATTTGCATCAAAAGGAGTCTCCTCTGTAGCAACCTCTGCCTTTATATTTCCAAACACTTCTCTTGATGTTGCCTGATAGACTCTAGAATGAGGAGAGAAATTCTTTACTGCCTCAAGAACTCTTACAATACCTAAGCCTGTTACCTCTGCCGTATAGATAGGAGTAGACCAAGAGTCGGCAGGGACTGCTTGAGCAGCAATATTATATACTTCATCTGGCTGGTATTTTTTTATTACTCTATTTAAACTCTCAGGGTCTATTAAATCTGCGACTTCGATTTTTATCTTCCCATAAAGATGAGATATGTTTTCCCGATAGAAACTACTCGTACGGCGAATTGTACCTATAACTTCATAGCCTTTAGATATAAGTAAATCGGCTAAAAAAGAACCGTCTTGTGAAGTTACACCAATAATAAGAGCTTTTTTAGCCATATTTAAAAGATGCTTCCCAGATTACCATAGAATCAGTTGTTTTTCAATTTAAAAATCCAAAATTTAATATCTTTATTCAAAAAACAATTAAATCATAAATTATCTAGTAGTGTTTGATTTTCCCAAAATTTTAATATATCTTTTAAAGATTCATCTATTGAGATTAATGGTTTCCAGGAGAAAGTACTCTTAAATTTATTGTTATTTCCAACAATCGTAGGAATATCCTTCTTTCTTACCTTATTTGGATCAGTCGTGACTGTAATATTTTTCAAGCTGAAACTAATTAATTTATCCAAAATCTGTTTACCTGAATAGTCTACTCCCGAGCAGAGATTAAATGCCTCTCCCCAATTCAAATCTCTTTTTTCAATAATCTTTTTATATCCCAAGGCAACATCTCGAACGTCTAAATAGTCTCGTGTCGATTTCAGATTTCCTACTCTGATATTCCCTTCATTATTCTTCACCTCGGCTATTTGAGAAGCAATATCCGAAACTAGAAAACCTTTCTTCTGCCCTGGGCCAATATGGTTGAACGCTCTTACAATTATAATCTTAAGATTATGACTTCTACTATATTGATAACTTAAGATATCACCAGCTGCCTTACTTGAACCATAGAAATTAACTGGATTTATGGGAAAATTTTCATCAATCGCCACTTTAGTATCAACATCTCCATAAATCTGTGCTGAGCTTACATAGATAATCTTAGGATTAATCGAAGATGCTTCTTTAAACTTAGCAACTGCTTGATATAGATTAAATGTACCCAAAAAATTAACATTAAAATAATCTTCTGGAGAGCAATCCCAGGTCATTGAACGAGCAGCGAGATGGACAATTACATCAGAGCTATATTTTAACAAAGAGTCATAAATCAACTTCTCATTCTTAATATCTAAGTTAAAGGAAAGTCCATTCGTTAAATGATAAGCATACTCATCAGAATGAGTTACTGCAATTAGAAAATATTCCTTTTCTAAGCAACTAATTAAATATTTTCCAACAAACCCCCCAGCACCTGTTATTAAAACTTTTTGCATTAATATCCTATTCTATCCCTAAAAGATGTGGTAGGATAGTTCCAAGGAAATATCCTCCAATTCCTGAGGCCGCACCAATTAACAGGACCTGTAATCCACTTTTAATATAAGGCAGAGCAGCTACCCTTCCTTTAACTACTCCAATAATAAAAAGTGCTGCAAAAGTAAATAGAATTGAAGCTATGATAGCTAATCTTCCAGAAATAAAAAAATAAGGGAAAAGAGGCACCATAGCTGATCCTAAGTAAGATGCACCTACAAACAAAGCATCTTTTTTAGGCGTTCCTGTAGGTTCAGGATCTATTCCCAATTCTTTCTGTATCATAGTATATAAAAAAGATTTTGGGCTAGAGCTTATTTTTTGAGTAACAATATGCGCACTTTCAGTAGATAAACCTTCTCTCTCAAATATTTTCTTTAACTCTTCATTTTCATAAGATGGCTTATTTTCAATCTCCTTCTTCTCTTTACTAATTTCGAAATCATGAACTTGTCTTTCGGCCTGAGAAGATAAATAAGCCCCAGTCGCCATCGAAAAAGCCCCTGCCAAAGCCTCGGAAATACCAGCCACAATAACAATATGATTATTATTAAACGCTCCCGCCACGGATGAAACAACTCCTAGAGGAACCAATAATCCGTCTTGGGCTCCAAGAACAATTTCTCTTATTTGCGATAATTTTCCAATCCTTTCCTTCTCCGCAAAGATTGCTTCTTTATTTAAATTTTGAGCCATCTTTTTATTATACCAATATTTAACAAAATTCCATTAATACATAACTGGATTAAATTTTTAAATAAGGTGCTCTTTTCATATAATTTTAGCAGGGATATCCTCAAATAATTCTATCTTTATATTTTTATAAAAATTCGAATAAAAACATTACTATATTTACAATTTAAGAGAGACATTATTTTTTGTAAACTCTTCGCTACAATATTCGCAATGACCGCGCTGATTATTTTAATGGTCCTACTTATAATACTCATATTCAACAGATCATTTCTTATGGAGCTCCATATGTACTTTTAGAACCATTAGTCATACACCATCTAATCAAACAAACGGAAATTAAAAAAGATAATATTTTTTACGAGCTTGGATCTGGAGACGGAAGAATTGTTATTGCTGCTGCTCTACCCCCTAAGAATTCTCTATTCTAGATTAGGTTATTAACTATTAAATAATAAAGCTAAAATTTTATCTAAAAATTTGATACTGATCTAAGCAATGCTGACATAGCTTACATGTATTTATTGCCTAAAACTACGTCTAATTTAGAATTGAAATTAGAAAAAATTGAAGAAGAGATCTAAAATTATTAATGTTTTGCTTCCATTTCCGCTTTGGAAACCTATAGAGATAGAACTTCACAGACCAATATATGGACCTACCTATATCTATCAGAGATAATTTGTCTTTTTCAGTTAATATTATTCCTACCCAAGGAGAAAAGCTTTCGGTAATATATTACTAGAAACTACTTAAGTGTTATAATTACGTTCTAAAAGAAAATAACAACTCATAAAGTAGCTATTTTCAAAATACTCGAAGTTATTTAATATAAAGTGTACTTTCAAAATTAAATATTCCTCGATAGCTCAACGGTAGAGCGGCTCGCTGTAAGCTATAGAAATATTTCGTATAGAGATATACAATTTGCAGCTTCCAAGAGAAATTTTGGAATGATAACTGGGTTAATTGCGAAAAGCCTATAAAAATGGTAATCCGCAGCCAAGGGATAAGTTATTTATTCAAGGTTCAGAGACTATACGCCCGGATCCTAAGTCTGGTAAATATAGATAAGGATAAGAGATAGTCCAAGCCTTAAGGAAACTTAGGGGCACTTGTAACGAGAAGGTTCCTGGTTCGAATCCAGGTCGAGGAGCCAAGCTTGACGATCAGCGAAATTTAAGATCGTATCAAAGGGTTTTATAGCGTCATATCGGACTAATTTGCTTTATACCCTTAGGTTCGATAGTACAAGATTGATCAACTACCTTCTTTCTTCAACTTCAGCACTTTTGAATAATTCATAAGCATTGTTTGCCAGTTCCAAAAGGTATTTAGACGTGATGTAGTAGTTATCCTCAGCTTCTTGCAGTAAAGCAATTCGGGTATCAATATCTGCTAACTGATCACGGAAAATTGATAAAATCTGTCATACTCATTGTCAGTAATTCTCCAAAGTATCTTACATCCGGAAACTCTTGAATTATTAAAGAGAAATCCAAGGCTAGGGGAGCAAAAGTATAAAAAGATCTCTCAAACCCCCTAAAGTCTTTTTAATTATAAGCATTTTTCCTTGACACAAACTTTTAGTAGAGTAATACTAAATAGAGAAGGTGAGTTTTATGCTTTCTGCAAAAACATTTCTTCAGCTTGTCGGAACAATTTTCACTATTATTGGAACTCTACATCTATTACGTCTCCTTACAGGCTGGCAAGTGGTTCTAGTCGGGTGGGCTGTACCGCTTTGGATAAGTCTCTTTGGAGCAGTAATTGGTTGGTATTTAGCATATACAGCATTTTCGCTTGCAAAAAAGAAAAACAAGAAGTAAAGGAAGTGAGCTATATGAAATTGGAAATAAAACGAGTAGCAATTGCTGGTGGAATTATGTGGGCACTCTGTTTATTCGTAACAACACTTGTAAGTGTATTTGTGGGAGGATTTGCCAAGGCTTTTCTTGACGGAATAGCCAGTATTTATCCCGGATATTCAATTTCTATAGTTGGGAGTTTTATTGGACTAATTTACGGATTTCTTGATGTATTTATTGGAGTGTACATCTTTGCATGGATATACAAAATGGTTAGAAAATAAAATCTAAAACAAAATTAATGGATAACGTTCATTTAATTACAGTAGTTGGATTAGTATTGATGATCGCACTTATCGTTGCCATGGATGTTCTATTCTTTAGAAATCACTTTTGGGAACGTCTATTAATGAATATAGGAATTGTTCTTGTGTTTTTAGCTTTTTACTTAAGATTTTTTAGACATCCATAAAAAACAATATGAAAAGACCAAAATTTCTAACTGTATAGTTATTTTATTACCATTATTTACTTTAATTATAACAATTAATTCTTTTTCACATCTTCCTTTTCTTTTATATCCTTACTAAAAGTTATGTCAGTTTTTTGGGAATTATTGCTGGTAAGATATGCGCAGTAGTCCAAATTTTAAGATTGAAAAAGATAGGAACTACGATTTTAGTATCCTTAGCAATATAGTTTTAAGTATGTTAGCTGTATTAGGAGTCAACATCATTATGTTTGGGGTTTTATAGTTACCAGTATGGAAAAATTTCAAATAGAAAAAACATTTATCCTCATTTTATCTTTTGTTTATTTAGCACATATTGTACAGAAGGACTTATTGGCTTGTCCTTACGATGGAAACAACCAATCCAACAACAAGGCCTTCGCATTCCTTCTTTAAGTTCAGAAATTACTCTTTCGACATGCTGCTTTCTGGTTTCCTCCCTTTTAACTAAGGTTGCCCAGCATATCCATTCATTGCGTGCAAGTGGTGTAAGGCTTTCCCATACTGTAAGAGCTTTTGAGTCAGAAGTCAAAGCCTCACGCAAATCTATTGGAACTTTGTGTACTGTACCGTCTGAAATATTTGTTTTTATCATAAAATAATGATAACAAACCTGAGAGTAAAAATAATAGACTAAGATTAGCGTATAGAACTTTGACAGTGAGTATGCGGATAGTATCACTTAATGAAAACCAATTTTAATAATCAATTAATTGAAAAACTGAATAGGTAAATAAATAGAAAAGATTGATCCTTTTCCAGGAGTACTCTTTACAGAAACTGTTCCTTTATGTCGATATATTATTTGTTGAGTTATATATAAACCTAGTCCAAGTCCCCTTATATATGATGTGGAAGGTCTTTTTTCTCTGAAGTGTTGATTAAATATTTTATGTAAATTATTTCTCTCTATACCAAAACCAAAATCTTGTACTGAAATACGAATTCTTCTCTTAGAAGAAGTTAAACTTACCTTTATATCACTATCTTTAGGGGAATATTTAGCAGCATTTGCCACTAAATTAATTAAAGTTTGACTTAGACGATACTTATCTCCATATACAAAAATATCTGCTTTTTCTAGATCTGTTTTAAATATTATTTTGTGATCCTTAATAACTAAACGCAAGTTTTCAATAATGCTTTTCACAAATCTAAGAATATTAATAGATTCATCTCTATAAGTAAATTTTCCACCTTCTATTTTATTTAGATCTAATAAATCATTGATAAGATTCGTTGCTCGGTCAGATTGTTCAATTATATCTGATGAATATTCGGCAAGTTTAGGAAAATTTTTCTGTACTAATTTTTTATTTAAAATTTCCGCAAATCCCCTTATCGAAGCTAGTGGATTTTTTAATTCATGAGATGCAAAATTAATAAAACTTATTTTTTGCATATTAGCCCTTATCAGAGATTCGCTTACTAAGCTAATAAAAAAACCTTCTATTATAAATATGACTAACAGAATTAGATCTTCAGCTATTCCTAAACGAATATTATGGGTTTGAAAAAAATACGTATTTATAAGACCCAGCGACAAAGTCGTAATAACCCCAGGAATTAATCCTCCATACCAAGCGCTTAACATAACTCCTAACAGTGCTAAATGTAATGAGATATATTTTCCTAAAAATACTTGTGCCAAAGTTCTTGTAAGGATGAATGAAATGGTAATAATAAAGACAAATCCATATCTAGCCCAATAGCTTTTATTCTGGGAAAAAATATATTTATTAATTAAGCGTTGTATCTGCTCTTTCCTTAAAAACATCGTCGGGTTATATACAAAATACTAAACGCCTAAAAAGGCTTTTATATAATTTTTATTACTCTAAATAATCGCGCAGCTTTTTTGCTCGAGTGGGATGACGAAGTTTTCTTATAGCCTTAGCTTCAATCTGTCTGATTCTCTCTCTTGTGACCCCGAACTCTTTGCCTACTTCTTCCAGAGTTCGTTGTTTACCATCTTCCAGTCCAAATCTTAGCTGCAAAACTCTTTTTTCTCTTGGCGAGAGTGAGTCTAACACCTCATCTAAATCTCCTCGCAGTAATTCCTGAGCTGCTTGTTGGTCTGGTTTCAATCCTTGAGCTTCAATGAAATCTCCCAGTTCTGAATCTTCTTCATCTCCAATTTTTGTCGCAAGAGATGTCGGTTCTTGTGATACTTTAATAATCTCACGAGCTTTAGTAGCGTCTATTCCTAAGGCTTTTGCAACCTCTTCAGGTGTTGGTTCTCTACCTAAATCTTGCATCAATTTTCTCTGTGCTCGATTAAAACGATTAATAGTCTCAACCATATGTACTGGAATCCTAATAGTTCTGGCTTGGTCCGCTAAAGCACGAGTAATAGCTTGTCTTATCCACCAAGTAGCATAAGTTGAGAACTTAAAACCTCGTCTCCAATCATATTTCTCAACGGCCCTCATAAGCCCCATATTCCCCTCTTCAATTAAATCTAGCAGACTCATTCCTCGACCTACATATTTTTTGGCAATTGAAACAACCAGCCTTAAATTAGCACTAATAAGCCTATCTTTAGCTCTCCTATCTCCTTTTTCACTTTTTTTAGCAAGCTCTATCTCTTCTGCAGCAGTCAACAAAGATACTCTTCCAATCTCTCTTAAATATTGCCTAACCGGATCTGAAACATATCCTTCCTCAAGAGAAGCTAGCATTTCTAGTTCTTTTTCTAAATCTGTTGCACCTTTCTCATCGTCAGCAACCTCTTCTGCAGTACTCTCGAAGACATCAACACCTGAATCAATTAGCTTGAGATAAAAATTATCTAGTTCTTCAATCTTTTCTTCAGGCTTAGGGAAAATCTGCAAAATCTCTTCTTGAGTCACGAAACCTCGGTCTCTTCCCATTTGTAATAGTTTTTTTTCATCTAGTTGTGCACTTCTTTGTTGACTTTTATTCATATAATTAACTCTTTAATTTTAAAGATAAATCACGGAAACGTTTATTCAACGCTTCAAGTTGCTCTATTTTACCAAATGTTTGAGCATTTTTAATATCGGCAGCTAATTTTTCTAAAGACGACTTCACTAAGGCTTTTTTCAACTCTGATACTACAACTTGAACTTCATCTTGCCAAGCCTTTGACTGCAAGATCTTTTCATTAATTTCCATTAAGTATAGCTTATCTACGATACCAATAAACTCCTGAGGCAGTGTTTTAACAAAATCAGCAATCGAAAATACTCTCCCTTTAAAAGAAATCGAATCTAAATATAGCACACAAAGGACATATATGGAACGGTTAATATTAGATTGAAATAAAGTCTCAGGGAAATTTGGTACAAATGTAAGCTCATCAGGTATATGCAAGAGTAAAGAGAGAAGATATTCTTCCAGTAGTTCTCGTCTACTCCTAAGAGTTTTTTCTGATTCTTCTACACTATCTATTTTTTTATAACTTATTTTATCTACTTTTATCTTTTTTATTTCATTCTTCAAAATTTCTTCCGAAAGGCCTAATAAAGCAGAAAGTTTTTGCAAATAATGATCAAATACTAAAGGATCTGAGATCTTTCTCCAGATTGGAAATAGCTCTTCACTCATCTTGCGTCTATCTTCTACCTTATTTCTATTAAAGCGGTCTGCTGCCGAACGTAAATAATAATCATAGATAGGTTCTGCCTCCTCTACCACTTTATGCCATTTAGATTGGTCTTTCTTCGCCAATTCTGCCGGATCTTTACCTTCCTCAATTCGAATAACCTTAATATTCATTCCTGCTTCATCCGCAATTTCAATTCCCCGTCGAGAAGCAATTTCACCCGCTTTATCCATGTCAAAACTTAAAATTAAAGTCTGTGTATAATTCTTTAATAAATCTATTTGGCCAGAAGTCAGCGCAGTCCCTTTGGAAGCAACTACATTTTTAACTCCACTTTGATAAGATAAAATCATATCCATCTCGCCTTCTGTTAAGATAGCAGAACCTTGAGATCTAATTTCATTTTTAGTTAGATTAAGACCAAACAAAAAATGACTTTTATCAAAAATTAAGGTCTGAGGAGTATTTACATATTTAGGTTCACCTTTATCTAACACTCTTCCCGCAAAACCTATGACCAAACCTTTTTGGTCGATAAGAGGAAAAATTATACGTCCTCTAAAACGATCATAGCATCCTCTTTTTGAAGGCACCGCAAGTCCTGAATCTATTAATTCATCATTAGAAAACCCCCGTTTGTTAGCAAAAAGGGTTAATGAATCCCAGGAGTTAGGCGCATAACCTAATTGAAAAGTTTCTATTGTTTCTTTGGTTAATCCTCGATCCAATAAATAAGCTAAAGCCTTTTTGCCTAGCTTATGATTTAAAAGAAGATAATTAAAAAACTCTACTGCTTTAAGATTAAGGTCTAATAATTTACTCTTTTTGTCTTTACTAATATCCTTAGATCTTTTTAAAACTACTCCAGACTTTTTAGCTAAAATTTCCAACGCTTCTGGAAAGGTTAGAGCTTCTTTCTCCATTAAGAACTTAAAGACATCTCCGCCCTTACTACAACCAAAACAATGCCAAATAGCTCTTTCGGGGGAGACCACAAATGAGGGTGTATTTTCTTGATGAAAAGGACAGTTTGCTTTAAAATTAACTCCAGATTTTTTAAGAGGAAAGTACTCCTGGATAAAATCAACAATATTTATCCTTTTTTTTATTTCTTCGAGGTCATCCATAGCATTACAATGATCTTATCGCCCGCTTTGCAAAGCCATAAGGTATTGTGGGCAGATTTTACACCTAACAAAGCCCGAAGTCAACGCAATCAATATAAGTAATTAGCACAGACAGACAAGCTGATTTAAAATTTCTAACAAAAATATTCAAATCCAGATATTTGCTCAAAAATAAACATTACGTTATCATAACGGGTAATTGAGTCCAAAATTCAAAATTGTTTAAAATTAAATAATCTTAAATTTTTAATGGAGAGATGCAAGAGTGGTTTAATTGGCAGTCCTGGAAAGACTGTGTGCGGGTGACCGTACCGTGGGTTCGAATCCCACTCTCTCCGCCAGGTATAATTGTGAATTAATACTTAATTTATTATAATTTTTATTTAAAAAGAAATAGAAATTTTTAAAAGGTATTCTTTATTACCCGAACCTCCTCTAATAGGAGAATCCATCACCTTTTCTACTTCAAAATTAAGTTCTTTTATTTTCCTTAAGCTTTCATCTTTTATTTCCTCCGCCACATCATCTGCCAATAACCCTTTTTTCAACAAATTTACACGGGCTTCATACTGGGGTTTAAGTAATGCAATAATAATAGCTTTAGACTTAACGAAATTTTTTATAACTGGAAGAACCTTTTCCATCCTCGTCCAGCCTGCATCTATTGTAACTAGATCTACCTTTTCTGGTAAGGTTGTTAAATGCAATATATTAGTCCGTTCCAGAACTGTAACTTTTGGATTTGTTCTTAATTTCCATGACAGTTCTCCGTAAGAGGTATCCACTGCATAAACCCTGGATGCTCCGTACTGAATCAGACAATCAACAAAACCACCAGTCGAAGATCCAATATCCAAACAAAGTAGATTATTGATATCTAATTTCCATTTTTCAATTGCCCCTTGGAGTTTGATTCCCCCTCTAGAAACAAAAACTTTATTCATTTAAGATTTCCTTTGCCAGCCTTAAAAATTCTTTATCCTTGGAAAAACTTAAGGTCTGTAATGCCTCATCAAAAGACAACCAGACGGCTTCAGAGATCTCTTCTTCCTGACGTTTAACATCACCACCTGCATACTCCATTAGAAAGATTATCACTATTTTAAATATTTTTTGACCTTCCCTCTCAAAAACATATTTTGACTCTCCTAATTTAGAAACTACTGTTGCCTCCACTCCAGTTTCTTCTCTAACTTCTCTATTTGCAGCTCCTTCGCTGGATTCGTTTTCTTCTATATGACCTTTAGGAAACCCCCAATAACTAACTCCCGCATGTGCTATCGAAGAATTTTTTATCAACAAAAAATAGAACTTATCTCCTTTTTTATAAAAAACTACACCCCCAGCAGAAACTTCTCTTCTCATATAGTCCTTATTAGATTTATAACTATCCAGTGCCCCTGGCGGGAATCGAACCCGCATATCGGGATCCGGAATCCCGTGGTCTATCCATTAGCCTACAGAGGCAAAAAAGCGGAGGAGGTGGGATTCGAACCCACGGTCACCTAAAAGGCGACAGCCGCTTTCGAAACGGCCCCGTTACAACCACTTCGGTACTCCTCCAAGAACTATCTAAGTTTACCATAAGCTTAAAACTAACAAGCCGTCTTTTGAGAAACTCCGATAGAATCTGTTTTGAGAAACTAAGTAGAGACTACAATTTTTTTATTTTTATAATGAAGCGCAAACCCTATATAGCAATGTTAGATCAGGCTAATAAGATAGTATATAAATTTATGTACAGATTTTCTCATCGAGAACATATTGATCTCTTTATTGATACTTGCTAAATACTTTAAATTCCGTATCTGTAAACTGTAATTACTACTATTCGTATAGTTATAATAAGACCATCCAATCCTGTGCGCCCGGCGGGAGTCGAACCCACAACCGTCAGATCCGCAATCTGATGCTCTATCCATTAAGCTACGGGCGCCAACAGGGACAATTTTAGCATAAAAGTAGATCAAAATAGAATTTCAAATAATCTTAATTTATTTATACGCTGACTCGATGGGGATTTTCCAGGGGAAAATGCTTTTGAATGCTTTCCGCCCATCTATCAAACATTGTTTTAGGAGGAATTTCGTGAAAAGGGATAAACCGAGCAATAATCTCTTTGACAGCATCTTCATTTAAATCTCCAGGCATTAAAATTAGCTCTCCAGGAAAGCGTAAGTGAGTCCAAATGTGTATTAATCTATATCCATCTTTATCAGCAAACCAAAATGAATCAAGAACTTCCCAAAGATAAAAATGGTCTCCGATTGTCACCCCTTGAGTTGATACTTTATAAGGGATACTCTCAGGTTGCACATATGCTAAAACAAAAGTTATGAATGCAACCGCAAGGATTGCTCCTATCAAAAGCATCTCATTAATTAAAAACGAAATTAGAGTTAGCAGTACTACAATTATCATAATAGTAGTGTAGTAAGATCTGTCCTTCCTACGATAAGGTCTTGCTGGTGCTTGCCAGGAGAGGAGTGTTCTAACTGGCAAATCTGAGGCATAGCTGCTTATTTGTATCGAGGAGGGCAAAGAAGATTTGTTTTCTTTAACAAAGACTTTGGGCATATCCTTAGTGTACTTTGGATAACAGCTAGTGTACAGAGACTACTTGAATACAAACACTAAATCTTAAGTTAAAGTTAACTGACAATTATCATGTGGAGACGGAGGGAGTGACCCTCGTGTGAACTTACAAAATAAAAACACCTACAAGCTTAGCTGATATATTTATAAGTAAAAGATGTAACCTATCAGCAGGAAATCATTTACTTGATTCAATATTCTTAATAATCTCAGTTGAATCTGACCAAAATTACTGCATTCTGACTGTTGTACGTATTCTAAGCTTCCGCCAGAAAAGAAATTCTTAGAATACCGTTATGCTGCTAACGCGTATCCAACTTGAGGCTGGACTAACGCCGCAAAC
Organism: Candidatus Daviesbacteria bacterium; assembly: GCA_027451625.1. Lineage (GTDB taxonomy): Bacteria > Patescibacteriota > Microgenomatia > Daviesbacterales > UBA10151 > DAIDIY01. The sequence continues at coordinate 60,601 of DAIDIY010000048.1, forward strand.
ATTTCGGATGCTTTATTTTTTAGATTAGCATCTATTTTTGAAACAATATTTTACGAATAATGTTTCCTGTTCGGCTTGCAGTTTTTAAAGTGCGAAGTACATCGAATCTGTACGTCCCCGTAAGCATATTTTAACATATAAACAGCTGCACCTCAAGTAAATCTTGTAGTGTCACGACTTTTGATACAGTTTAACAAACTCAAATGGTGTTTTGTAATCTAAAGCTTGATGAGGTCTCCACGTATTGTAGCTGTTAATGAATTCTTGTATCCACTGATTAAGCTGTCCAATATGCTCAGGTCTATTCTCCAGCCAGTAGTAGAACTCATCTTGATCAGTCCTGAATGACCTTTCAATGACTGCATATTCGAAAACTGTAAAAGGTAATCCACCTAGCTCTGGAGTAACATGTTTAGTATCCATTTGTAGATAACCTAATGATTTAGTATTTCTTGGCCTCATAGCATGACCATTCTGGAATTTAGGTCTTCTGTATTGTACCTGTTTTGTTATTAAGTTTTTGTTTTTTAGCAGTCTATGGATTGTTCTCCATGAAGCAGATACACCATCTACATAAGCTAGCTCTCTTGCTGCTACATGTTTTCTACTTCTGATTTTGATCAACTTTTCAGCCTCCAAAACAGATATTTTGTAATTGATAGTTTTGGGTCTGGTAGATCTTCTCCTCAATCCTCTAGTAGTCAAATGTAATCTGTTATGAACAGATTTAGCTCTTTTGATCCATCTGTAAACAGTCGGTCTTGATATACCGAGATCTCTGGAAGTTTTAGTAATGGAATTACTCTCTTTAAATGAATAAATAATTTCTTTAACTTCAATTCGTTTCATACATTCATTACTAGTGTAACAAATGTCATGTCACCTTAAGGGAAATTGGAAGCTGAATCCGACACAGGATCATAAGATAAAACAATTAGCCTTAATAATAACTTAGATAAAGCAGTCCACGGCTAGCGAATATCATTAAGCGATGATATACTAAAGAATGTCATTTAGGCGTAACAGGAGGGGTCGCATAGTGGTCTAGTGCGGCGGTCTTGAAAACCGCTGTGTCGTAAGGCACCGTGAGTTCGAATCTCACCCCCTCCGCCTAAAAAAGACTTTTGGTTGAAAATACTAGTTGGAGTAAATTTGTAGAATCAGGAGAGGTCGCATAGTTGGTCTAGTGCGGCGCAGTGCTAATGCGCTGTCCGAGAAATCGGACCGTGGGTTCGAATCCCACCCTCTCCGCTTTGATATTGAATTTTCTCAATTTATATTTTACCTCTCAATTCTTGCTCAATTCGACGCAAATGGTCGCGATCTTTAAGTGCTTTTCTTTTATCAAATTCCCTTTTGCTTTTACCTACCCCTAACTGTAATTTAATAAAATTATTCTTATCGTAGAAAGATAAGGGAACAAGGACCATCTTACCTCCAGATATTTTACCAATAAGAGTCTTAATTTGATCTTCATGTAATAATAATTTACGACTCCTACTTGGGGTATAACCTTCAATATGAGAGTTTTTATAAAGAGGTATATTCGCATTAACTAAAAATACTTCCCCACTAATAATTCGAGCAAAACTCTGGCCTAGATCAGCTCGACCTTGTCTTAAAGATTTCACTTCTGAACCAAGTAAGACAACTCCTGTCTCTATTGATTCTAGAATATGATAATTCCTATAAGCTTCTTTGTTAACGATTCGCATAGTAATATTTTACTGCAAATCGATCCGGAATATCTTGCTGCCTTTAAGAAGATAGATTTTTTTATTATCTTCATCTACAGCTAAATCTGTAAAAGTTGCGAATTTATCTCCTCTATATTGAGATTGGTAAACTCCTTTTTTGTCAACAATTAATAATCTGCTGTTCCCGCTATCCAGGATATAGACGTTATCACCATTTTCTGAAACAAAAAAACTAACAGGATGGTTGACATCTTTATCTAACCCTTGATAGGAGAAAAAATCAGATCCTCCTTCAGTAAATTTATCAATTCCTCCGTTGGCTTTTAAAACCCATATAGAAGAGTCAATTTGCATCTTTTTGCTCCCTAAGAATTGATCAGTAACTCCATTTAAATAACCAATTTTATCCGAATAACCATCAGCAACAGGAACATACTTCCATATTTGATTCTTTAGCTCATCTAACAAATAGATGTTGTTTGCAAACCCAACCATATTGACTATTCCTCCCCAATCTTTATCAAGTTTGATTGGATTCGAGATCTGATCATTCCCTAAATCAATATTTAACAATCCTTTTTGCTGTGAATATACCCATGCAGTACTACCATTTAAAGATGCAAGAGAGGCATCACCTAATTTATCTTTTCCGGCTAAGATTTGAGGTGATTTGGTAGCAAGATCGACAGAGATAAGGTCACCATGGGTTGGATCTAAAAGCAGGAGATTACCATGAGATAAAGACATTTGCTGAGCCTCAAAGTTTGGTTTTAAAAGTGAGAGATCCAACCAGAGTGGAAAATTATTAACTTGATATATCTTTAAAATCTGAGGAAACTTTTGATTAATTTCTGATTTTAATTCTTGTGCTTGCGAATTTTTTGGATCTATTACTGCTATTTGAGTTAATAATTTTTGAGCATTTTTTAAATCAGATAAAGCTTGCGCCTTACTCTCAGCTTTATTATTTGTTTTATTAATAGATATAGTAGCTGCTTTTATTAAATTAGAAATCTGAATTTCTTTGTTTTTTTCAGCTTTATACTTTTTAAATCCTAAATACCCTCCCCCACAAATTATCAACAAAATAGCTACGATGATAGGTATTATTTTTTTTGGTTTAGAAGCTGGAATAAGAGTATCTGCTAGTACTGTAGGAAATTTTTGCATACCAGAGAAAACTTTCTCTGTTTTTGGTTGAGTTTCCATCCATTGAGCTACTGGAACTTCATTATTCTCCTCTGAAGACTCTTCAATGATAATAGCTGTGATTGGATGAATTTCACCTTTAGGCAGTAGTTCTAAAGTCGCGTCTTCTATCTCTTCTAATGGTATCTGTCTAATCTCTTCTAAACCATTTTTGAACAAAGGTAAAAAATCCTCGGTAGCCAAAACAATTCTATCTCCAGGGTGAATAAATCCAGACAGAAGTTGTCCTTCTGGAGTCATCTCTGATAAGTTTGATGATTGATTTATCTTAGTAAGAAATATTTTTAAGCTTGTTCCAAATCTTAAAACATACAATACTCGATCCAAAAGGTCTTCTTTTATAGTTGCCGCAACTACGAACTCCAGTTTGTCTACTTCCGGTAAATTTTGCTTAATAATCTCTTGCAACGCCGATAATCGCTCGGGGATAGACCTAGTCTCATCCAAATAGAACGATTCTTCTAGTAGAGGTAGCAGCTGACGAGTCTTTACAAATGCTTCCTCACCAGAAACTTTAGTTAAAAAGAACAACCTAATATCTAATTGCTTCCCCGAAGAATTAGATACTTGTTTTTGAAAAATATGAGACAAAGCTACTTCGAAGTCTGAATTTAAACCAACAATCTTTTCTGCTCTTAACATGATTAGTTTTTAAAAATAAACTTTTAATTCATACAGTTTATAAGAATATTCCTTCGATTTACCTTTTACCTGATAAATGTAAAAAATACAATATCTGAGAAGCGTCAAAGAAAAATCCTATAAATAACACGGTAACAAATACTGCAAGCGCTACATTAGCTAAGGCAAGGTTACGCAAAACACCTTTTGAATCAGTCTCTACAGTTTCTGTCATTCTATCTACTTCTGTAACAACTAATAAACTAAATAGAAAATATAAAAAAGCCATAAGAATTGATACTAACCTTAATCCCGTCCAAGTATCTATAAGTAAGACCGAAAACACAGATGTAGTCTCCATTATTTTATTTTTTCATACTCTCCTTAAGGCTTTGAATTCTATCCGCAACAAAAACGGGATCAGGAATTTTTACAAACTCTACACTCTGATTCTCTGCAGCTGTTTCCATAATTACATCACCAAAATTTAAAAAAGTCTCATTAAAGCCTTGTTGAACAGATTTTACACTTTGAATATCAGAGAGTTCAGCTTGAGTAATCTCCCTACGGAACAAATTATAAAAATGTACTTGAATAATATGAAGGTTAGTCACAATATAACAATTGAAATACCAGTGCAGAAAACTTTGGAGTAAATAAAACATACTTAATAAATACCAGAGGATTGTTGCAGATATAATTATGTCCAAGGGTATAAATCGTAGTTCTGGCTTAAAAAAAATCCAAGCTAAATCTAATCCCAAAACTGGAATTAAAGACATAAATAGAAAACCAATAATCCAGTTAAGATTTGTTATCCAATATTGTCGTAAAAATATTTCAACTGTTTCACTATCCTCTACTTCAGAAAAATGAACTGAATCTGGTTTATCAAAAAGCGCAGGGAAAAAGGATAGATTCATCCTAATATGGATAATACCACTCTTGGTTTAAGGATTACAGCCACACAACCATTAATTGTCATTTAATACGAACGTCAAAAAGTCGACTTTTAATCGAAATATTACCAGGAGCCCGAAGAGCAAAAATTGTCCAAAAATCTTTACACCCTCCACCTGGATGTGAGCAGTTAACATCAAACCCGGGAAGGGTAAGATCTCCTCGATCAGTTTGAAAAGTTACATCTGCTGTATATCCTCCTCCATTTTGAGAAACACTTACACCATTCACACTACTATATGCCCCGCCTAATGCATTTGCTCTATCCTTCATTTGTGAAATTGAATACGGTGAACCTCCACCACAATTATCTGCAGGAAGGATATGGCTTTGGTCATCGCTTGTACCTTTAGTATAAACCACCCAAGCATTTAAAATATCGGTAATGTCTTCTTGTGAAAGCCATGGATTATTACGATCACATGTAGAAAATCCGCTTCCATAGCGATAATTGCTATACCATGCTTTATAGAACCAAGGGCTGGAAGAATCGTATGCCCCTCCTGATAAACAACCGCCGTTATTACAGGTTGTATCCCAACCTTTTGTATCCAAATATCCTCCAGGAGTAGAGACATATTGAGCCGAGACTCCATCGGGCAGAATCATCCCTTTTGTTTGATCAACAGCGTCTTTCCATGCTTGAGGAGGGTTTGCACCCTTACTTGCATCATATACTTGGCAGTGATCGCTGGTACATATAGTAGATCCACTTTGAATATAGTGGTAAGCATATGTTCGCGCAGCTATTGCTTGAGCTTTAAGAGCCGCTAAATTATTATCTGTCCAGGAAGCAGGCATCTCAGCTATACCATATAAATACTGTGTCTCAAAAGGCATAGTCCCTTGATCTGTATTAATTGTAGCTGGCATACTTCGCTGTATAGGAGTAGATCCGTAATATGCCTGAAGTATTGCATTATAGTCTTGGCCTGCCTTAGCTCTTGCCCAAGCTCCATACTGACTCATTCCATTTCTGCGGAAATTAGAACCATTTCCAGCATAAGCTCCAAAAGAAAATACAGTCACAGAGCCAGAAGGTGCATTAGATTGCCAGCCAGACAATGATGCATTTGGGTCATCAGCCAAAGCCGCACTCCCTACAGAAACATTAAAATTTCCTGATTTAGCTGCTATTAAAGATTGTTGTTGTGCTGTAAGACTCGCTATCTTTGTTTCTAAATCCTTTTGGTATGCCTTAGCTGTAGTAATTACACCTCCCAAATACTGAGCATTTTTATCTACTTGAGCTTGAAAGGAAGCAAGACTTGCTTTGTCTTTTTCCAGTTTAGCCTTTTCATTTGCTAAATTAACCATATCTAAGGTTACACTGCCAATGACTCTTTGATCTTCTGCTGTCGTTGCTTGACTATAAGTCATCTCTCTTATTAGATCACCTGTATTATTAGATGAAAGAAGCATTATTAGTGGGTTAACTAAAAAAGATTGAATATAATATGCTCTAACCCTAGAATCAAGGAGTACTTGCTGTGTTGCCAGTTTATCCTCACGAACTTTAATATCCTCTTCCCTTTGACCTATCTGATCTGACAGATTATTTAATCTGATCTGTATTTGATTGAGTTGAACTTTTATCGCTTCCAGTTGACCTTCTAAAGGTTTGGTTGCATTTATAGAATTTTGCAGATTGGTATTTAGTTGGTTAATTTCTTGTCCAATCGATTGTATGCATTGATCTGATGTATCGTTACATGTTGTATCAGCCCAAATTAAATGGATAGGTGTAAAAAAAGAAATCAAGCCGATCATTAAGGAGAAAGCAAATATGGTTACAATTCTTTTTTTATATATTTTAGAAAACAACTTATCTAGATGCATAAAAGACAAATGAGGATGCATATTAAAATTTTACCACAGTAATCACTTACTAGACACTTATATCCAGCCTGAGATATTCTATTATTAATGATTCCCATTAAAAAGTACTTAAAAGTATCTGCTATATTAATCGTTCTTATGATGTTTTTTTCGATCTTTCCCAAAAAAGTTAAAGCTGATAATAATTTTAGTTATTCTCAATACTTTGGGACTCTCAATCAAATCTCAACTTCTGGAATAAAGGTTACAATTACAAATAATGCTGGCGACTTTGCATCTGGTTCAGATATTTCTTATGCATGGGGTTTGTCTTATAATGGATCCCCGATTGATGTAGAAAACTCTATTCCCCAGATAAGTGGTAACACAATTACTGTTGATATTTATTCATCATATTTTCAATGGTACGGCGCTGGGAACTACCAATTTTCATTATGGGTTGGAAAGTTTGGACAACCTCCTGATTATAATTCATCAAGTGCAAGTTATATTATTCACAATAAAACAATCGTCTTCAAACAAGTTTGTCCTTCCAATACAGGATGTAGTGATGATGCGACTTTTAGCAACAACTCTTCTCCAATAAAAGTAGTTATTGGAGAAAATACAATGCCTAAGATAACAGTCAACAACCTTTATGATTACAATAGCTATTATTTTTGGTGGATTGATGGAAATAATAATTTAGAAAATTCTGGTTATAGCCTTGTAAATCCAGGTGAACAAACCGAACAAGTAGTAGGGGTTAACGCACCCAATTCTTTGCTTTCAAATGCATATGAAAATAGTAGCAATGCAAAATCTGTGACTTTATATCTTTGTATAACAACAGATTCGACAGGCATTCCTCCAACTTCTTCTGGATGTATAAATAAACAACAATTTGAATTTGATCCTCCATCAATCTACCCCTACCCCAACCCCATACAGATAAATCAACCTGCACAAGTATTAATCAGTTTTGGGGGAGTAGGAACTAATTACACATTCGTGCCGACATCTGGGTTCGGGTATCTCCTAAACTCAAACTCTCCAACACGAGATGGATCCTTTGTGATCCCAATAGGCACATTTTCTCAACCGGGGAATCCTTCATATTGTATGATTATAAATTCTGGAGCAAATCAAATAGGCGATGATCAAAATTGTCAATTTAAAGTAACATTTAATGTTCAGGCGTCTCCAAGCACATCTACAAATCTTCCTTGTGGACCCACAAGTTCGGCTTCTATATCTTTATACTCAGATGGTCAACAAACATCAACTCTAGAAATAAACAAATCAGGGAGTATTGACTGGAATAATATTTGCATTCCCTCTCCGCAAGATGTAATTAAAATCTTTAAAACAGATTCTTCTGGGAATAATTTAGGTGACCCAGTCTTTTATACCTATGTTGATTGTAAAAATGTGACAACAGGGCAACAAGACGATCCAAACATAGGTGATAGTCCCCTACCTTCAGGAAATTGTTCAGTAGGACCTTTTACAGACACAGGAAACTATAAAGCTTATTATGTGTCTATTTTCTATCAAAACAACCCTCTAGCTTCTTTTCCATTCGTAGTTACCTTACCTAATACGCCTACAGTAACTACATCTCCTCAGTCTTTAACATCAGCTCCTCCTGCTCCAGTTGTTTCTAATTCTACCGGACAATTATGTAATGTAAAAACAGGTAAGTATTATAATGGCTCACCAAGTAACCCAACTCCTCTGACTTTAGACGATATACCAAATCCAGCAGATAGAGGAGTTTATACTGCAGTAGGATGTGTTCCAACAGATCCAGCTATTTTTATAAATAACCTATTAAGAGTAGCAATTGGAGCGGGAGGTGGAATAGCACTTCTACTTATGGTAAGAGGTGTGTTTGAGATTATGGGTTCAGCTGGCAATCAAGAAGCAGTACATAAAGGTCGAGATCAACTTATTTCAGCGGGTATTGGACTCCTATTTATAATTTTTGCAGTCCTCCTTCTCAAATTCATCGGAATTAATATATTGCAAATTCCGGGATTTTCTTCTTAATAAAATACTAATTTCTCTTTACTGTCTTGCCTAGAAAAATTTAAAAGATTAGTATGTTCTTATGTTATCATTTTTGAGTAATACAGCTTACGCTCAGACATTAAAAATTCCTGGACTAGATCAAATTAAAGGTCCCCTAACTAATACAAATCGACCTTTTGATACTCCGGGAGGAGTTATCACAACAGGTTTAGATATTTTTTTTACAGTCATGACTTTTATTGCCTTTTTATGGATGATCTGGGGAGCTATTGCATACATATTTGCTGCTGGGGAGAAGGAAGCATTATCTAAAGCTAAAAATCGAATATTCGCTGCTTTAATAGGATTGTTTATAATTGCTTTATCTTATACAGCCACCCAATTAATTTTTCAAATACTACAGCCTAATGTTCCTAATCCACTATCTCTTAGCATTATTCAACCTGTTTATGCACAAGCATCAACAGGTTATGGTTCAGATTTGAGTAAAACATATGCTTTTGGTAATTTCTTAGATTTTGGTAGCATTACTGCATTAATTATGCCTTTTATTTTCTCTATAGCTACTACTGGAGTAGTTATATACTTTCTAATTGGAGCTTTTAGATTTGTTATCTCAGCTGGTAATAAAGAATCAATAAGTAAAGCACAGTCAATGATTACCCATGCAGTAATTGGATTCTTTATTTTGATATTTATTTTTCTGATATTTCAATTTATTCCGCAATTTTTCGGTTTTAAGTTTAGTGTATTTGGCCAGTAGTTAACTTAAATATTTTATAAACAAAAATGTTAAGATTTAAAATCTAAAATGACAAAAAAACTTTTAGTTTTATCTGTTTTTATAGTAGTCTTTTTTTTGGCTATTCCAAACAACGTTTATGCTTGCAGTGGGCCTGGAGATTGTCCTGCTGGTGAATATTGCAACACTAGTAACCCTCCGGGAGAATGCCAGTCTGTCTTAGGACATATTAGTCCTCCCCAAGCTATTTCGAATATAGGTTACGGGTCTCAGGGTATTGGACACTTCTTAAGCCAGCTTATTCAACTTTTATATGTTGCTGCAGCAATTGTCTTTGTTTTTATGATCCTTTGGAGTGCATTTCAATGGATAATGTCAGCAGGAGATAAAGAAAAGCTAAACGCAGTAAGGAGCAGAATGATACATGCTATTATCGGTATAGCTCTTCTTGCAGCCGCTTTTGTAATAATTAGATTTTTCGGACAGGTTACAGGGTTTCATTTCTTCCAAGGACAAGAAAATCCAGACTTCTCTCTTCCTACACCTACTCCTTGTTTAATGTTTGTTCCAGGAGCAGGTCAATTGACTCCTCAGCCTTGTTCCTAAATTAAGTTTATATGCCTAATCTTTAGGTTCACTAGGACGAACTATTGACAAGGTACGTTAATCAATCTAAGATTAAATCATGACTCCTACACCTACAGAATCACCAGCAACCACCATAGCAATTCAACCCCCAAGTGGTGTTGGAATAAGTCCTACTTATTCTATTAGCAGTTTATTCCACAATATCATAGGTTTATTTTTCGTAGTAGGTGCAATACTTGTAATATACAATTTAATCATGGGTGCTTTTGATTGGATATTATCAGGTGGAGATAAGGAAAAAATAAGTGCTGCGAGAAATAAAATTATAAATGCTTTAATTGGTTTTGCCATACTTGCCGTTGCTTTTGTAATACTCAACTTTACTGGAAAATTAATTAATATTGATATTTCAAATCTTAATGTACCTAAATTAGGAAATCCTCCCTCTTAAATTTCTTCAACGATATAAACTAAGTTAGTTGTCAAAAATAAATATCTAATTTATTATTATTGTGATATGCAAGCCGCAGCAGGAATCGAGGATTTACAAGCTTTAATTCAAAGAATTCTAGGATTAGTAGTAATTGGAGCATTCTTAGTTCTCTTATTCCTCTTCCTTTCAGCTGGATTCAAATATTTAACTTCAGGAGGAGAACCCAAAGGAGTTCAGTCAGCCCATAACACATATACATGGGCATTAATAGGTATCGCCCTTTTACTAATCGTATTTGTAGCCTTACGGTTAATTTCTTCCTTTACCGGAGTAGATGTTACCAAGTTTTGTTTAGGTTTCCCTGGCTTGGAGAGTACTACTTCATGCTTTTAAAATTAATTTCATCTGTAGTAATAATAATTTTTATTTTTATTCCCCTTACAGTCTTTGCAGATCAAGCAAGCTCTCCATATAGTTCTCCTGGACCGACACAAGAATCACTTCCAAGCCCGACTCTTCCCCCCGTCGATGCTTCAAAATTAGATAACGATTTTGTACTTACCAAAGTAGTTAACAAAGCTACTCTCCCTAATCTAGCAGATAGCATCACTCCATCTTTATTTCCTTCTCCTGCTACTCAAATAGGTCTTGAAGAAAATAGTAGCTTCTTATCTTGGATAAACCAGTTTGCCTGTAGTATAGGAACTTTTATAGATCAAATTATAGGAGGAACATTCTGCCGAGATCAATTAATCCTAGCCGCAAACAAAGGAGATCAATTTGCATCCAATGCAAGTATTGAAGCTCAATCTCAAAGGCCGTTTGATATAACGATTACTCCGATCTGGAAAAATCCTGGTCTAAAAGATTCTCCCAACCAAACAACTGGAGATAAAGATCTAACTAATATCAATAATTCACAGGGAACATCCGTGGGTATTTATTCGCTAAACATGCCTCAACTAAAAGGAATTGATTGCCCAACTCCTCCATCCCCAGATACAAACTCACTTAACAACGATAGTCAATATTATGCTTCTAATGGAGCTCTAACAGTTGGTGGTAATATAATTTCAGACTGTAGACTACCTGACACAAATGCTAGACGGAACGAGTACAATCAAGCAAACTTTCCTCCAGGGGTTGATCCAACTAATAAATTCATAACTCCTACACCTCCTTAGATTTTGATTTAAACTCTTAGATACTTAACTCATCAAAAAATATGATTTTCCTTCTACACAAAAAATACAAATTATGTACAATTAAATTATGCTTTCTGCCCGAGTATTAATTCTTTTATTCCTAACATTTATATATTTAGTATTTACCAAAAATATTTATGCTGTCTCTCCTATCCCAACTCCGACAGATGATATAGCTCCAGGATCTATAATATTTAATAATTTTTCTCAAGATGCTTCAAAATATACGGTTCCTCCAACCCCAACACCGAATAGTACTTCAAGTTCTACCAACTCTGTTCCTGCTACATCTCAAAATTGGGGAGCAGCGCAACAAGCTCCTTTTACTCTAGACAATATGATGGGCGGAACTATTTGTTTCTTAGGAGGATTTGATCCATACGGCGCATGTCCAGTACAAAATGGTCCTTTAGTAAATGGACGAATTCAAGTTATGCTTTATAATCAAATTCCTGGAGATGGTGCTATTGGAGCTGCCAATAACTTAATGATCTCTTTATATAATCATCCTCCGACCTCAACCTCTTATTATTTAGCAAACTTGGGTAATTCAATCGGCATTACGAATACAGCTTATGCTGCATCTGGACCTGATCAAGGTTCTGGTTCGAGCCTAATTGTTCCTGTTTATAAAATATGGACATTCACCAGAAATATGGCTTACGTATTGATTATTTTTATAATTATAGCTGTTGGATTTATGATTATGTTCAGAAGCAAGATAAACCCGCAAACTACAATATCTATACAGTCAGCGATACCACGAATAGTAATAAGCTTGGCACTTATCACTTTCAGCTATTTCATTGCATCTTTATTAATTGACATATCTTTTTTTGGTGTTCAAATAATAGCTCAACTTTTTCTTCAAGCTCAGAATCAAGCAGGCGCTAATAATGCTTTTGATGTGAATAGTGTAGCTAACAATTCTAACATATTTCAATTATTGTCGATCGCTCAATCTCAGAGCTGGAATGTGGGTGAGATTATGACAGCTATCTGGAATGTAACTTTAAATGCAGCCGGAAATAATTTTGCACAGATCGGTCATACAGGGAACATCGCTGGAGCAATAGGTTCAATTGTCACTGGATTAATTTTAGGAGTCGGAGGGTTAATAGGAGGAACTTTGGGAGGAATACTTATACCTCTTATACTTATGATAGTATTTTTTATTCAGACATTCAGACTTTTATGGAGCCTCCTTAATGCATACATTACTATTCTTATATACACAGTGATTGGCCCGTTCCTAATTCTATATTCTGCTATTCCTGGGAAAGGAGGAGTTTTGACAAACTGGTGGAAAACCATTTTAGGAAATTCGCTAATTTTTCCAGCTGTTATAGCCGTATTTTTATTTTCCGGTGTCATTCTAGGAACGCCTTCTACTGATTGGAATGGTGCTCGTCCTCCACTTTTGAATTTTGACAGCGGAGAGATATTAAGACTGGTAATCTCATACGGACTTCTTATCGGTCTACCTGCTATTCCCGGGATGGTCAAAGAATTACTAGGTATTAAAGATATTCAAGGTATCCCTGGAGCAGCTATGGCTGGAGCTATGGCTGGGGTTGGAGTAGTTCAAGCGGGAGTCAATCTAACACAAATTCCAGCTACTATTCAACAACGAAGACTTGCATGGAGTAGATACAACGCTGGAGTCGATAACGCTCCCGCTCCAAGAACTAGAACTGGTGCGACAGGTAGATATGCATTTATAAGGAATCTTCCATCCAACATTGTTGACTTGTTCGGTGGACAAGGTAATGGAACTGGTGGTGGCGGTGCGTCACACTAAATAAACTAATGATGTCTCGCAGCAGGGGCGCTACCCATTGATGACCTAATCATAGCCCATATAAGTTCGAATAAGACGCCTCTTAAATTTAACCTTGTTGCAAGAATATCTAGAGCGATCAATGATTCAAATCCTTTATTCTCAATGACTTTATCCCAGGCATTTCTAATTTCAGTTTCATCAAGTCTCATCTGTCGCCCTCTTTGAGCAACCATTAAATCCAGAGAAGACATCGAAGGTCTGGCGATATGCATGACGTGCTGACCCTCGTGAGTCTGCTCAAATCCTGCTAAATTAACCAGCATGTTCCGTATATTGCTAAACTGACCTGCACCTTGGTTAAAAAACAATCCCCCAAATTTAACCATTCCTTCTTCGCTGGGATTTGCTAAATAACCTTCACCTGACTCTGCTTGTGACCTTATCTGATCAGGAATCAGAACCCGAGGAGCTAGTTTAAAAGAAGGTCCTTCAATAAGCTTAAAATCAAAAAGTCTAATTCTACCATCATCAGATTTAAATGCCGAATTTATTGATGAATCCTCTATTACTTCTTCAATAAAGCTTTTCCTTTCTTTCAGATCATCTGGAGATATATTTAAAGAATTAAGATCTTCTATACGAAAAATTGTATTTTGTAAAGATAAAGATATACCTGAAGGCCATTTATAATCACCCCCATCCATTCTTCCTTTCACACCAAATATAGCATAGGTATAATTGGCTGCCATCTCAGCAGGATTCTTTTTACCAGCAACTGCAAACCTTTTTGATAAACTTTTATATAAGTCTTCAGGCAAAAGACTAAAAAAATCTCTATTATTAAAATCTACACCTTTTACTAATTCATAATACATTCTATATTTTGAATGTCCAGCACGATATCCTAATCTTGCTTTAATATTTAAATTTCTAGCAGTATAAGAACCAGTGCCTTCCATCTCTACTCCGTACCAATCTAAGCTTCTTCCTGTATTTAAAAATTTAATCATTTCCTCTTCAGCTTTTGGATCATTGGGATCAAAAATGCGAGTAACTCCCTTTTCATCCACTCCAACCAATTTTTCATGATAATATTTTCTAAAATCCATCTCCCATTTTCTCTCAGCTATTCTCATAGCTGACTCTAAAGCAGCTTTCATATAAAATGCATGTCTGCTTTTCTCTTTATCAGATAGGTCTTTATCCGGTCTCCCTTTCTCCCAATTAGCAAAAACCTCATTTTCTATCTCTTCTCTCATCTTCTCCTTTGCACTGTTATCTTTTTTAATAAAATCTCCAGCATGCCTTTCTAAAGCTTGATAGAAATGGAACACTAGAAGAGGTGAATTATTAGTAAGGTCATAATTTTTTTTATTACCTTCCGAATCTTTATAGCTGAACTTATATGCATCAGGAGCATCGACCATTAAAAAATTAAGCTGATCATTATATTGTGAACCTATCGCACCGACTATTCCTTGTGTGTCTTTAGCTTGATAAAACTGAACGTACGCTTGATGAAAATGAAGTCTCCTATAAAATTCTCTATACATTGCATCACCTAAATGCTTCAACCGATAGCGGCGTTCATCATACTCATCATCACTTTCTTCGTTTTGTATAGGTTCTCCATCAGGACCGGATCTTTCACCAGGCTTAAATTTAGGAACAACCTCTGTTGTTCCTGATCCAATAGATACAGTTTTTTCACCTAGACCGGGAAGTCTTATCTTTTCTTCTACTTTAAGACTTTGCATAAGAGGTAAAACCAAAATAAATTCATTCAATCTCCTCCTATTAGATTGATCTCCTTCGGGAGCTAGACTCGACTCAATTTTATTCAATAACTCTCTCATCTCCGCAATTTTTGCCTCATCATCTCTTGGAAGATAGATATCTCGCGGGTAACCCACTTCAGACACAATAGTAAATCTTTCCCATTCTCCCTCTCTCATCTCCTCTGCAGATTTTGTCGCTTCGGAAGAAATTGACCTCGTAAAAGATTGTGCTAAAGCGGAAGCCTGTTGTTGTCTTCTAAAAGCTTCTGTCAATCGTAACTGTATCTCACTTTGTGCTTGCTGTTGTATCTGTTGGCGTAAAGCTATATCTGCTTGCATTTGTTGCTCTGCAGTCATCTCACTCATTCGATTCCGATATTCAGGAGTAGAAGTATGTTGTTGATATAATTGATCCACTCTACTATTTAAACTCCCGAATGCATCAATATTTTCAAAAGTTTCAGACTCCTCTCTCCCCACATTCTCTTGAGGATTAGTATGCTCTGCGGGGTTAGGTGGATTCGATTCAGGATTATCCATTGGTCGTTCTAAAGACATAGGCTTATCTCCTTTTACAACAATATTCTTTATAGGATATTATACCATTTTGAGTTAAGCTTAGCCTAATTCAAACTATAATCTCTTTCAAATTTCTTGTCAATTTTATCTAACCGATTTCTATCAAAAATCTAAAAATAAAAGTTTATCTAAATATTTTTTCCATACGTTCTTTTATTTTTACCATTCTAGCTGCTTCATCATATCTGGTTTGGCATTCTCTACAAATATTGCATTGTGCAACTTCTACACTTTTTTTTCCACAGCCATTAGTACAATCTCCAATTCTCCATACAAGCTCCGGATGAGAGATGTCTACCACATCATACACAGACCCTCCATTAATAAATGGTAAAATGTTTCGTCTCTCTAGACCAGAGTAATTAGTGAAAGATCGTCCTTTACTTAATAACTGTCTCTGTCCCCAATCTCCACAAAAATCACCATTAGAGCCGCTGTAAACCATTAATTCCGCTCCAATAAAAGATTCTTGATACCTTCTTCCTCCTAAGAGCTCTACCTCTCTGTTTTTTTCCAGCCAGTACATAGAAAGAGCTTCTTTAGTTGCGTTAATATATTCTTGACGGACTTTTGCCTGAAGTTCATCTGGGCTCTGACCGGATTCTATTCGTGACAAAATCCATTCAGCAACAGATGGAGCTGCAAATTCTTTTATTAGCTGATGTAATCTTTTATCTTGTACAGCTTGAATTGTATCTGCTGACAAGTTAAATATTTTGTTATCCTTTCCTGCTTCGTTTTTTGCCTCACCTAATAGCCTCCAGACTTCGCCGACGTTAAAATCGTATTTCGTTTTTGCAATTGTGGTCATAGATCTATCAAGGTCAGGTTTAATCTCCGATTCTTTATCTATAAAAAACTCAGTCCCGACTTTCTTAAGGAAGATATTAAACGCATCCCTCTGCAAATCCATTTTGAAATCATATACCACCATTCTTCGGGCTTCTCCTTCTCCGTAAATTTTTGCCATATAGGCATATCCATAGCTACCGTTATACTTTTGGATAAGAGGGTCTTCCCAATCTTCAGCTTTTAAACTCCCCCAAAACAGCACATTCTCATCTTGGCTGTTTAGAAACTGATTTCTAACTTCTGTCATTGCTGTCCGGTCCAAACTTCTTCTCCAATCAGAAAATGTACTTAAAACATCTTTTTCTAAAAACAAATACTCTGGAGCAGTCATGTACGGTTCTGTTGTTTGTGAATAGCGTGCCTTGATATATGTATGTTGAGGTGGAGTCAATTGAAGTCTTACTCTCGATTCAGTATCAAAAATAAAATTACCGTTCTCCTTTTCAGAAGATATTTTTTCAGTTATTAAACCTACCCCATCATTTATAAGAGATGTTCTAACTACATTTCTAGCTCCGTTTGAACCCAGCTTCTGAACAGCTTCTTGATATAAATGATAGTATCTACTGACGTCAAAGACTCTCAGGTCTGAAGTTGATGTATAAGTGTGTTGAAAATCAGCTAAAGATGATAAAGTTCGTTCCATGCTTTCTCCTGCTCGGGATATAAATATCTTTAGAAAACTTCCAGCACAAAATTTTAATCTTCTATCTTTGTTTTCTAAAAATGATGGTCGGTCTCCGGACTTATCAAAATAAATTGAATTACCGTTGCGGCACAGTTCTCGAATTACACGAGATTCCCTTCTTTGAATCTTATCTGTTGTCTACAGACGATTCACCACAACTGAAATTTACTCCAACTTTTTTTGAAAAACAAGAGGGTAAACACGTTCATACTAACTTGCTAAGTTGTACATCCAAATAAGTCTTATTAATGAGTAATTGATCTACTTTGAACTTCTTGTCACGTATTTTTTCACGCTGTATAAAGATGGAGTAAAGTATGGATGCACATCCTGTCCCACAAAATGTGACTTCTTTTGAGTTCCACCTGGTTGGAGATATGACTCTAAAGCAATTTGGATATCTTGCAACGGGGTTAATTATTGCCTATATCACATTCTTATTTTTTTTTAATAACCTTCCGTATGTAGCAACTCCAATTATTGCTATCTCTGCTGGATTAGGAGCAGCTTTTGCCTTTTTGCCCATCTATAATCGTCCTTTAGATCACTGGGTAAACGTCTTCTTTCATGCTATATTCTCTCCTACCCAGAGAGCATGGAGAACCCCAACAGACAAACCAATACCAAATGACCTAAGAGCTGAATTAATTAAAAACCGCCTTCATCTTTTTATGCAAAGCACTGCCATACCCCAATCCTCCTATGGAACACCATTTCCTTCTAACTCTGCATCTATTAATTTAAGACGTCTACCTATAAATACCCACCCAAACTTAAATTTTCCTTCACACCCTAACTCTTCTAATAAACCTGAACCATCTCAAAATCAAACCTTAAAACCGACTAAAACAGGCTCGACAACCTCTAAGATGCCTACCCCTGAGGAACTAAACCACTTAGTAGAAATGGCCCGACAGACCCAAATGCTTCAGAGTAAAACTCTCGAATTGGAAAAAGAGCTCTCCCAACTTAAGTCTTTGCTTGCATTACAATCTACAAAAGGATCTTCTCCTGTTCAGCTGTCACAAACAGGATCAGTAGTTCAGCAAGCTGGATCACAATTAAATCAATTGCAAAAACAGGCCATACAAGTTGCACAGCAAAAAGTTCAACCTCCAATCCCTAACCCAACTCCTCCTGCTAAACCCCCTAAAGTCGTGATAATAGAGCCTCCAAAACAAACAAAAACAGTAATTGCCTTAACATCGCTACCCAATATTATTAACGGTATTATTACAGATACAGTCGGAAATTATCTCGAAAATGTAATTGTCATAATTCATAATCAGGATAACCTACCAGTCAGGGCTTTAAAAACCAATAAACTTGGCCAGTTCACAGGAGCCACGCCGTTACCTTCTGGTGTTTACACTATTACAATGGAAAAGGAAGGATTTGATTTTGACACATTACAAATAACTCTAAACAACCAGATTGTTCCACCAATTAAAGTTACGGCAAAAAAAGGAGGTTAAATGTTCTCTACTCAACAAGCTATATTAATCGAGGACATTAAAGATGATCTAATATTTTTAAAAGATGGCGGCGCATCCTTAATTCTCAATACTACTGCTGTTAATTTCGGTTTACTTTTTGAGACAGAGCAAATGGCTATTATCGATGCTTTCGCTCAACTGTTAAACTCTCTTTCATTCCCAATACAAATTGTTATTCGCTCAAAAAAAATGGATATCTCTTCATACCTTAGCACACTTGAGAGAGCTTTAAAGTCACAAACTAACCAACTCCTCGCTCAACTAACTCTAGATTACCGGAATTTTGTTGAAGGATTAATTAAGGAAAACGATGTACTCGATAAACAATTCTATGTTTGCCTTTATGTTTCAGCAATCGAAATGGGAATTTTACCTAAACAACAAACTGATAGGAGTAGAAAAGCTAAAGCAATGCTAGAAACAAGAAGAGATTTAATATTAAGGCAACTGAACAGAATTGGGCTCAAAGCGAGACAGCTTGCAACAGCTGAGTTAATTAATCTCTTTTATGATATCTATAACCCAGATAATTGGTACTTCTCCACTGATGACGAAAGTGTAGTCGATCCTGAAGCAGAAAGAAAAGAAAACGAATTACAAACGTCAACTCCCAACATACCTTCACAACTCAAACGAATTGTTCCTCAAACACCTATTGTTCAACACACACTTCAAAGTAACCTCCAATTAAGACCGATACCTCAACTCGTTCAACATCAATCACATCTAGAACCTAGATCTCCACTACAACAAAATTCTACCCCTCTTTCTCAAAACAACCCACAAGCTACAAATATATTTCAAAAACCTCAAATTCCATTTCAAATACCAGTTAATGGGCCTACAGTAAATCCTTTACCTCCAATAAAACAAAATCCACCAAATAGCCAACAGCCATCGCAGAACAATTCGATAAATAGGGCCTCTCCGTTTATAGTTGAAGAACTAAAAGATGACTTTGGATCCTAAACCTAAAATAGATCTTACATTGCAAGATGTCGTTGCCCCTGCTGAATGGGAGGTAGATTTTTCACACCTACGGATCAATCAAACTCTTTTTAGAAGCTTTATAGTTACTTCATATCCAAGATTCGTTGATCCAAATTGGTTAGAACCACTAATTGCGTTTGACCATTCACTTACCATTTCTATGTTTATTTATCCAACTAACTCCGCTGGTGTTATGGATGACTTAAAAAGAAAAATTGCAGAGATGGAGGCAACTCTCCAATCAGATTTAGATAGAGGCAGAGCTGTTGATCCGTCTGTTGAAGTTGCCTTAGAAGACGCAGAAGCTCTACAAGACCAATTGGCAAGAGGTACAGAGAGATTCTTTCAATATTCTTTGTATGTAACAGTACCTGCAAAAAATAAAACTGAACTTAATAACATATCACAGCTTGTAACATCAACTTTGAGAAGCATTTCAATTACGGCATATCCATCTGTTTTGGAAATGGAAGATGGTTTCAAGTCAACTCTTCCAGTAGGAGAAGATATGCTATATGTTCCTCATAATATGGATACCACTTCTTTAGCCACTACGTTTCCATTTACTTCCTCTGAATTAACATCGCCCCAAGGAGTAGTTTATGGAATTAATGAGCATAATGATTCCTTAATAATCTTTGATAGATTCAGCCAAGAAAATGCTAATTCAACAATTCTTGCTACCTCTGGAGCTGGAAAATCGTATCTGGTCAAACTAGAAACACTGCGATCTCTAATGTTAGGTACAGAGGTCATTGTTATTGATCCTGAGCGTGAATACTTAAAACTTGCTCAAGCTGTCGGAGGAGATTATATAAATTTCTCCACGAACTCTCCCATAAAGATTAATCCATTTGATCTTCCAGAAGTCGCAGACCAAGGAGAAAACGAACTGGGGAGAAAGATACTGTCATTAAGTGGCTTCCTAAAACTAGTATTAGGAGAACTTACCCCCCAAGAGTCAGCCATTTTAGATCGAGCTTTAAATACTACATATAGAATTAAAGGTATTACTGAAGATACTAGAACACAAATGGGAAAAAAGGATACTGAAATGCCACTAATGGAAGATCTATATAAAGTACTTTTGGGCATGGAGGATCAAGTATCAACAGGACTGGCGGTCCGACTTGAAAGATTCATCAGAGGATCGCTTGCGGGAATTTTCTCTGCTCCATCAAATTTAAGAATTTCCAACCTACTGACAATCTTTTCTGTCCGTGATTTACCAGAACAACTTCGGCCTCTAGCAATGCATCTAATTTTAGATTACATTTGGACTAAGATTAGGAAGGAACAAAAAAAGCGGATATTGGTTGTTGATGAAGCATGGTATCTGATGAAATATCCTGACTCTGCCAGCTTTCTAGTTGAAATGGTAAAAAGGGCTAGAAAGTATTTTCTTGGAGTAACTACAATCAGCCAGGATGTTGAAGATTTCTTAGAAAGAGATCATGGAAAAGAGGTTATCTCAAACTCATCAATGCAAGTTTTACTTAAACAAGCGCCTGCATCAATTGAAAGGATAGGTGAAACATTCAATCTCTCTCAAGGAGAAAAAAGGCTATTACTTTCATCTGGAGTCGGACAGGGCTTATTTTTTGCTGGTAATACTCATGTCGCGATGAGAGTAGTTGCTTCTCCAAAGGAACACCAATTAGTTACAACTAATCCCACTGAATATCAAAACTAAACAACATGGCTCAAGATACGGAACAAAAGCAAGATCTTTCAGACTTAGAGCAAGCCTTAAGTTGTGTAAACCCCTTTCGTCGTAAAACTTTACAAGTACTCTACAAATCACATCCTAAAACATATCAAAAGATAATTGAACAAACAATTAAGATTTTAATTAAAAATGAACCTTCTTTAAAAAATATTTTTGAATATTTACATAAACAGGAAAATGGTAATGAAATCTTTTTAAATCATCTTTACAAAGATAATTTCTACTACACAAATCTTTGGAAAAAAGCTCATCCCGACCTGACTAGTCAGGGGGTTATAAATAATAAAATTGAAGAAATAAATAAAACAGCCATCGCAACTCGAGAACAAAAACAAAAGGTTTTGTCCGAAAAAAGTGTTTTTGAACCTCTCAATATCCAAAATGAGGTAAAAAATACAGATACAAAGAAAAATGTTCAGACAGAAAAAGAAGAAACATCGAAGGCCAGCCGACCTCCATCTCAACCCGAAAAAATTTTGTCTGGATCTAAAAAAACAACTCTTCCTAATGCTGCTTTCCCTCCTTATTCAGCAGCTCCTATAACTAACCCCGTTAACCAAACCTCAGATTCCCTTATAGACTCATCAAAAATTTCTCCCTCGGAAGATAAGATATCCAGAGAAGCTAATATTAATATAGTCCCAATAGACCTTCAGGAAATAACCGTTCCAAAGGTTGCCCCATTAATTTCTTCTACTAAAAAAGTTGCTGGGTCCTCAGTTACCAAAAACATTCTTTCCAATGCAGCTATCTTAATAAAAAAAACAGTTGGTAAGATTTTGATCCCTGAAAACATTATTTATTTGCCCGCTGTTTTAGCCAGCGCTGCTGTAGGTGGAGCAGCTGCACCTATTATAGGTATCTCTCCAGCTGTTGGTATGGCCCTTGGCGGAGGTGCAGGCGCTACTATTATTCCGCAAGGTACTAAACGAGGTTGGTTTAACAACACCCTTAATATGGCTTTAAACTTTATACCGGGACCGGAGGGGACAGCAATTAATCTGGGAAGAAGAGTCTTAGGTAGCAGACTCGGAGTCAAGCAAGTTGCTCAAAAAGGTCTGATTGCATTTTTTAGTACTCCTCTTGGATGGGGAACTATTGGAGTTATTATTTTTTTATTTATCGTTATCTTAATTACCCAACAGAGCTCTGCCATGCTTCCTCCTTACCAGGTAGAAGGAATTTCTGAAGTCTCTGTGGCAAATTCCACACCAGGAGCTTCACTATCTCCAACAAACACTCCTGGCAGCGGAGAATCTCCAATTGGTTATGCTATACCCATAAGAGATACATCTGTTATTCCAAATACAAGTAACACAATCGCACAAGCTGTTCAAAGTCTTTGTGGTGGTCAAGGGTATGGTGAGCCTCACTTGGAACTTTGGCAAGACCTCATTCAAGCAAGTGTTGATAAGGGTTGGAATCCATCATTTGTATCTGCGCTATGGATAGAAGAAACAGGTGCTCAATGTCCTGCTGTATATGACGATGCAGTAGGGTGTGGAAATGATCCAAATAAAAGTTCTCCTGATGCAAAAAAACGATTATTTAATTATGCTCTACCTTGTTTAGATAGTTTTTTTACTAATTGGTTTCCGAGAGGTTATAGTAATGATCAGTTTCAAAAATTTATGTGTATTTATGCTGATGGCCCTAGCGGGTATCCGGCATGTAACTCCTCAAAATATACTGGGTTTATTTCTAGAGTAAGTTATTGGTATACAAAACTATCTGGAAATAATTCTAGTATATCTCCTACCCCCACAACAGAATCTATCCCAAACGATATTACAGGGAAAATAAACACTATAAATCAGCAATTTCATATCGATTTTAGTAAGTTTGATTTTCAGAGTGCGGGGTTAACTACATCTCAATATAACCAAGATCTTCAATGGGCCTGGGCGGATTTAAATCTTGCAAAACAAGTTGCTCCTAAATTTGATACACTTCTTGGAAATGTACAGATAGAACTAGGATCCCTGCCGTATAATTACAGGAGCGGCCAAACTGTTAACTTCTCTAAAAACTACTATTTCTTCACTACAGAAAATTTTTTCAAACAGAATTTCATTCACGAGTTAACCCATGTTATAAACGATGGCCAACCTGGAAAATATGGAGTCGATTTATGGAACCAAGCCATCACAAAAGAAGGATACATTAGTCAATACTCTTCCGCTGCCACCCCTGGAGATGTTTCTCAAATTTGTACATATAGTTATCCATTAGCAGATGAAGAACAATATATGTCAGCTGGAAACACAAACCCAAACGATACAATCCTTCAATACATTGATGCAAGAGACGACGAGGATTTCTCAGAATCTGTAGCTTATTATATTACCAGCTTTTATGATCCTCCTATTGTAGAAATGCCTTATGGTAACAGCGCTACAAGTCCTTCCTGTGCAGGTGTAGAAAATTCTACCAATCCGTTTACTGGTGGAGGGCACCCCTACCATACAGAATTTATAAAAAAGATATTAGGCGGGCAGTAAATTATTTGTTAATATAATAATTATGAAGTATTTAGATTTAAAAATAACAGCTTCATTAATAATAGCTGTTGTTGTTTTAGGAATAATTTATATTAGCTTTATACACAAAAAGGTAAACATAGAAAAACCGATTTCTTTCAATATCACTCCCAACATAGTTTCCACAGATCCTAACCCGCTAGATAATGCAGTCATATTTTCAAAGGAATCTTTTAGTATTACTTTCAACTTACCTATTCAAAATGTAGGTGAGTTAAAACATACAATTACACCTAAAATGGATTATTCATTAAAACTCTCTGATGATCGAAAAACTGCAATTTTTACACCCAACAAACCTTTACCTATAGGAAAAGAGTATACTCTTCAAATCACAGGAGACACAAAGATGGATGGACCTTCTGGAATGATTCTTTTAGATCAAACCTTAATTTACCATATTAGAACAATTCCATATAATGGAGTTTAATTGTTAACGATTAGCTTAAGTTAATCGGCATAATAATATATTCAAGACTTGAGTCCTGCAAAGGCCTAACCAAAACAGCAGACAAGGAGCCAGAAAGCTGCATCTCTACTTCCGAATCAGGGAATGCGCCTAAGACATCCATCAAAAATTTTGCATTAAAAGCAATCTGAATCTCTTCTCCTAATACTTTGGCTGAAATTTCTTTTTTTTGGCCACCCAATTCTTTAGTCTCAGAGGTTAAGGTAATACCTTGGTTTCCCACAAAAAACTTTATAACATTAGCCTCTCCTCGAGCAAAAACAGAAGCCAACTTGACAGCCTTTAGAAGCTCATTTCTATCAAAATTTACTGTTGTTTTTTTGTCAGTAGGTATAATTTTCTCCCAGGAAGGAAATTGTCCTTCAATCAAGCGTGATGAAAGTTTGGTATTACCAAAGCTAAAAATTATTTGATTCTGATTATCAGAGGTTGAGATATTAACTTGCAGAGGTTTCTCTTCCGAAATTAATCTCAAGATTTCTTCTAAAGTTCTTCTTGGCACAAGAGCCTTAAAAGAGGAATCTTCATCAATCTCTACAACCTTGTGTGCTAATCTATACCCGTCAGTGGCCACAAACTGAAGTTTTTTATCTTTTATTTCAGTCAACACCCCAGTCAGAACTGGCCTTCCTTCATCCAAAGCCGAAGCAAAACTAACCTGAGGCAGACATGAATGGAGTGTATCTGCTTTCACTAGCGCAGTCTCTTTACCGCTTAAAGGAATCGCAGGAAACTCAGACGAGTCAATTCCATTAATAGTTGAAGAGAATGTTGGAGTTTTTATTTCCATTAAATTTGAATTAGCTGTAAATTCTATCTTTTCTCCTTGTAAATTAGAAACTAAATCCACAAGAGTACGTGCTGGCACACTAACAGCTCCTTCCTCGATAACTTCAGTCTTTATTGTTCTTACAACACCTACCTCTAAGTTTGTCGCTGAAACTTTCAGAGAGCCACTCTCTGCCTCTATAAGTATATTTCCCAGCACAGGAAGTTGAGCTTTCATCCCCACAGATCTTGATGCTGAGTTTAATATGGGCATTATGTCTTGTTGAAGAATCGAAAATTTCATTTTTTAAATCATTGTTCTTTTCGTTGTGCGGATACAAACTTCTGAATCTCTTCCTCTCTAACTCTTATCAGACGAAAACTAACTCTTCCGCTTTGTATTAGGTTTTTAATGTGTTTTTCTTCTTCTGTCAAGAGAGCAGAATCTCCTGATTTAACCTCAATAAAATCTATCCTATCGTTATTTTTAATACCAATGAAGTCAATCGGCCAACCTAAAGGAACAATTCGATCGTAGTCGTAGCGCAGTTCAGCATAGGTTAGAAGTTCGGCCATTTTTCCTTTTTGTGGATTAATTGAACCTTGAATTGTTTGCAAAATCTTTACTGGAAGTTCCTGAACTCCACGATAAAGATCTATTAAATCTGTGGGGATATCTCCTCTTGGTTTTTGATGAACCCTTCCTAAAAGATATGCAATAAGTAAAGCAGATGCTCCAAGAAGACAATAAACTATTATTGGATTCATTGATTTGATTATAACATGTGTTATTAAGTTATCCCCTATGGTTTGTTCTATTTTTTATTTATATATTAAACAATAGTCGTATTAATAAGCGGGGTTGATATGTGGAATTTATAAAGTGAGCAGGCTTAAAATATGTGTGGATATCTTTTTAAAGCTAACTTAAATGTTTATAGATTTTTTGATCTTGGTTTTTGGGTTTGATTAGTGTGTATAAAACAGGACCTTTTGTGGATAAGTTTGTGGATAAGTTGATAAGTATTTGTGGATAGTTTTATCCTTGAGTAATAATTTGGCGAATCTCTATAATCATCCTTTGAAGTTCTCGATCTCTGTTAATAGTTGATCTCATCTTTTCCACTCCATGAAGAATTGTGGTATGATCGCGTCCTCCTAAGATATCCCCTATTCTTTCATATGGAAGTTTACACTCTTCATATAAAAAGTACATTACAATTTGTCTGGGGATAACCAGATCTCTTTTTCGCCTCGGACCGATTAGATCGCTTGTCTTAACATGGAAGTATTGATTAACACCTGTTATTACTTTTTTATAATCGGGAGCCTTTGCCGTATGAGAAGGTGTCCCGAGGTATTTATGAACAACGTCTTCTGATAATATTTGGTTCGTTAGTTTTGCTGCCTGCACTATCTGAATAAGCTTACCTTCTAACTCCCTTGCGTTTGTATCCTGAGACTGCGCTATTATGGTGAGTATTTCATCCGAAATGTGCTCATTTCTTTCCATGCATTTTGCTCTTAAAATAGCAACTCTAGTATCGAAGTCGGGATTTTGAATATCAACCATCAGTCCACCTTGAAATCTAGATCTTAACCTAGACTCCAAATCCTTCATTTGGTCCGGAGTTCTATCGGAGGTTAAAATTATTTGTGAATTTTTAGTATGCAGCTCATTAAAGGTGTGGAAAAACTCCTCTTGAGTAGAATCCCTTCCTGAAATAAATTGAATATCGTCTACTAAAAAAAGGTCGCAATTTCGATACTTTGCTCTAAATTCGCTGGTTTTTTTATTTTGTATAGATTGAATAAAGTCATTTGTATACTTTTCCGATGTGCAGTAGATAATTTTTAAACCAGGATTTTTTTTAAATAATTCATTGCCGATGGCTTGCATAAGATGAGTTTTCCCGACGCCTGTTCCACCATAGATAAAAAGAGGGTTATAAGTTGTCCCTGGGGTCTGAACGACAGCTCTGGCCGCAGCGAAGGCTAAATTATTTGAGAGTCCGACTACAAAATTTTCTAAATTATACTTTGGATTTAATCCTACAGTAGGAACCTTGACCGTTGGTGTGGTAAACTCAAATTCAACTTCTGTTTCTTTAAGAGATTGTTTTACTTCGATAGAGATTTCAGCCTCATCAGGGTAGACTTCTTTAAATGTATTACTTAATAGTGTAGGATACTTAGCCAGAATATTTTGCTTGATGAATGAAGATTCGACGTAAACAATAAAGTGGTTTTTATCTTTTTGCTCTAAAGCCGTTTTCCCAAACCATATCCTAAAGTTAGCTTCAGATAACTGTGGGCGTATTCTTTCTAGAACGTTTTTCCATAGTTTTTGAGAGTCCATCCAGCAATATTAGTGTAAAAGTTATCCACATTAAATAGGGGTAAAATACTACATAATAGGTCAGGACTTGTTACGGTAGAGTTTTAAAGAGAATTAGTTAGTATTAACATGCAAAAGCTATTATGGGAAGGTCTTTGTAAATTTACTTTTGGAAGCATCTGTTTTGACAGATATCAACAGAGTCATTGAATTTTAGTTTAAAAATTAGTAAACTTCTTTCTACAATGGCTAAAACTAAAAGGACCTACCAACCAAAGAAAATGAAACGTTTGCGGAAACACGGGTTTTTAGAACGAAATTCTACTAGGGATGGTCGAAAAGTAATGAAGAGGCGAATTGCTAAAGGGCGAAGTAGAATTACTATTTAATGCTATCAAAAGAAAAACGCCTTAATCTGAACTTAAGCTTCCGCTGGACAGCATCTGGAGAAAAAATATCACTTCCTTTTGTAAAGATATTTTATAGAACAGGTCATAATAGTAACCCCCTTATAGGAGTATCTCTTTCAAAAACAAATTTTAAAACAGCCATTGAGCGTAATAGAGCGAAAAGGCTTTTAAGTGAAGCGTTTAACGAGCTTTACCCTAAAATAGAGCCTCATCTTAATATAGTAGCTATTCCCTATACTCAAGTGTTAAAATTATCTTCAAAAGAAATTCTGAAGGTTTTAAAAGATAATTTTAATAGAAAAAGTTTATTGAGGATGTATAACGAAAGACCTTTTAAATAAATTGAAATGAAAAGCTTAGTTGTTTTTGTTATTAATTTTTACCAATTTTTCCTTTCTTTTGATAGAGGGATGTTATCTGTTTTGGCTCCTGGTGGAGCTTGTAAATATTCCCCAACATGTTCTGAATATACAAAACAGATGATTCTAAAGTATGGTATCATAAAAGGCCTTATCCTTGGAGGAAAGAGAATTCTGTCATGTCGATAATAAGCCTAATAGGAGCACTTTTTAATTTAGTTTTTTTTGGGCCAATTGTTAATCTCTTGGTTTTAATTTTGCGTACGTTAGAGATCCTACATATTCCAGGAGCATTAGGTTTTTCAATAATTATTTTATCTGTATTAATTAGAATGTTGGTTTGGCCGTTTATGTCTTCTCAGCTTAAGGCTGCAAGAAAGATGGCGGAGCTTAAACCGCATTTGGATGAGCTAAAAAGAAAGCACGGTAGTGACAAGCAGGCTTTTGCTTCTGCTCAAATGGAGCTATATAAAGAGCATGGGGTCAATCCAGCAGCGGGTTGTTTGCCATCACTAGTCCAAATGCCTGTACTTTGGGCGCTATATAGATCTATATTTGCTTTTTTTAGCGGACAGTCAGGATTGAGTCAGATAAATTCAATTTTATATATTCCAGCCTGGCACCTTAAATCTGTGCCTAACCTCACATTTTTTGGCTTGAATTTAGCTACCAAACCTTCAGATTTTATGCATTTAGGATATCTTCTTCTTTTAATACCTTTAGTTACCGCTGGACTGCAGTTTATTCAGAGTAGAATGATGACTCCAAAACCAATTCAAGCTTATCCGAAGGACACTAAAAAGGAAGAAAAAGAGAAGGAATCTCTAGATGAATCAATGGCGGCGATGCAGACCCAAATGATGTATATGATGCCTCTCATGATAGGTTATTTTGCATTTCAGTTTCCAATCGGATTATCAATCTATTGGAATACAGTAACTATCTTTAGTATCCTCCAGCAAAAAATTCTATTTAAGGATTGACTCTAACTCTATCTTCTTTTATACTTAGCCAAGCTTATGGAATCACAAGTCTCAGAAATCTTAGAAAATATATTAGGAATGCTAGCTTTAGAGGGTAATTTTGAGGTTGTAGAAGGACCAGAAGAGGTTACGGTTACGATAGAAACTGCTGATGCGGGGAGGCTGATAGGCTTTAAAGGAGAGACACTTGACTCCCTCCAGCTGCTTGCTAATCAAATTTTAGGTAAAAAATCAGAAAAATTTAAAAGGGTGGTTATAGATGTTGCTGGATGGAGAAAAAACAAAGAAGGTGACTTAGAGAATAGGGCAAGATATTGGGCAGATGAAGTTAAGGAATCTAAAAAAGAGATTGAATTAGATCCGATGCCTGCATGGCAGAGAAGAATTGTACATATGGTGATTTCAGAGATAGGCGGAGTCGAAACGGAAAGTGTTGGTGAAGGTGCAGAAAGACATTTGATAATAAAGCCTACTGGAGGTTTGGTCAAGAGTGAGGAAGAAACCTCCACGGACGATCCTTCTTCTAAAGAATAACTTGCTAACGATACTTACTGTTGCATTAAAGGATCTCTTTTAATTGATTGTTTTTGAATATATACTTCTTAAGATAGTGAAGGATTTTTTTTCAAGTTCGATAGTCTCCAAGGTTACAATTCAAACGTTCTGGCAGCTCTTAGCAAAGCTAATATCTTCTTTTGCAACACTCATCCTTCTGGGGATAATAACCAGAAACTTTTATGAAAGCGGTACGGGGATATACACCTTATCCTCTACAACAATATCTTTTATATACCTCGCGATAGACTTCGGGATTAATGCCCATCTCGTATCTGAAATCATAAGAAATAAAAATTATGGAGAATGGCAAGAAGTCTTAGGTAGTAGGGTTATACTAGTCACTCTCTTGCTTTTAATTATAGATTTAATGTTTTTATTAATACCCGGTATTAACGAATTATTTAGAATGTCCGTATTAATTGGAGATATTTCAGCACTAGGTTATTCCCTTTTTATAACCTCTCAAGTCGTTTTTCAAGTTGAAGGAAGATTTGATCTCTATTTTATCTCATCTTTGGTAGCATCTCTTTTTACTCTCGCCCTAACCATCATTATTATATATTTAACTCGGTTTATTCCAGGATTATTTATAGCAACTGCATTTTCATGGGGCGTTGCTGGGCTTCTTTCACTTATTCTTGTAAAACGGTACGTTAAAATTAAACCTTTGTTTAATATCAATTTTTTAAAAAGCCTTCTTCTAAATGTATGGCCCATCTCCACAACTATGGTTTTAAACACTATCTATTTCCGTGCGGACTCTTTTATCCTGAGTTTTGATAAATCCTTCTCAGTTGTTGGAATATATAATCTCCCCTACCAGCTTTTCCAATCAGCTATTGTTCTGCCTACATTTATAATGAACAGTTTCTACCCACATTTAGCAGAGACCTTTTACATTGATAAAGTGAAATTTGAGAGATATTTAAAGAGACTTGTTTTGATAATGATTATTATATCAGTGTCTGTAATGGCTTTTTCCTATTTTTTAGCAGCATTTATAGTACATCTGATTTCAGGTAGGGGTTTTATCCCCTCTCCTCGTATTTTGCAGATCTTATCATTCGGTTTTCCAGCATTCTTTATAACTTCAGTCTTTCAATGGTTACTAATTCTTCTTAGAAGATATAAATTAATGCTCCTAATTTATGCATCTGGACTATTTGTAAATATCTTATTAAATGTAATTTTTATACCTAAATATTCGTATTATGCCTCTTCATGGATAACGGTAATTTCCGAGTATTTGATCCTTTTTATGCAGGTTCTTACCTTAAGAATTAAAAATAGACTTTTAATAGAGTCAGTATTATCGAATTTTAGAATTAAAATGTCTTAAGTTATTTGACTCTGGACTTTTTATTTTTCTAAATTAGAATATATTAGGAAAATGAAGAACTTTATTATTAACACAGATGGGGCATCACGAGGTAATCCGGGAAATGCTGCGGCCGCATACCTGATTCAAACTAAGGATGGGGTAATTTGGTTTGAGGAGGGAAGATATTTGGGTAAAACAACTAATAACGAAGCTGAGTATCAGGCCTTGATCCTATCCTTTGAAAAACTTATAAAAGATTTCTCCACAGACTTACCTTCTTCTGTTGAGGTTCGATCTGACTCTCAATTGTTAGTTAATCAAATGTCAGGAAGGTTCAAAATAAAAAATCAGAATTTACAGGTTTTATATCTGAAAGCCAAGGAGTCTGAGAAGAAAATTGGGAAAGTAATATATACGTATATCCCAAGAGAAAAAAATTTTTTAGCAGATAAAATTGCAAACAGAGTCTTAGACGAAACCCTTTAGTTTAGTGAATAAAGTTTTAGATTTGTATATATTCAAAAACTGTCAAAATTCTTCGTTTTTATATTTGTGAAAAAATTTTTTAAGAAAAATAAATATTTTATTGCTAAAAAAGCCTTTGCGGAAAATATTAGAAAGTTTTTCAGAAATATTTTTTATTGAAGCTAAAATTGGCGATTTGATTACCTTAACGTGAAAGGTATAATAAAAATATTATCAAGATTAATATGAATAATCTTTCGCGAAACAATCCAATAGCATTAGTTGTAGGATGTACAGGCTTTATTGGCTCTCATGTAGTAGAGAAGTTGTTAGATAAAAATATTCAGGTTATCGGTGTGGATGATTTTAGCAGCGGAGATATAAATAATTTGGAGAACGCTCAAAAAAATAGACATTTTTATTTTATTCGTTCTTCGATAGCTGAAGTTTCTCCTTTAGAGTTACCCAGGTTGGACTATGCTTTTTTTTGTATAGGAGAATCAGCTTCAAGCCCTGATTCGTTAATAGGAAGATTTTTTGAGGTTACACATAAATTTGGACCAAAGTTAGAGCTTCTCTCTTCAATTAACCTTTATGATAAAGATGTAAAAGGAGAGAGTTTTTTAATTCAGTCAGAAAAAGTATTTGCGCAGTATGCAGCAAAGTTTAATCTAAATGCGAGAGTTGTGCGGTTATCAACAATTTTTGGTCCGAGAATGATATTTAATGAAAAAGACCAATTGCATAGATTATTGTTTAATTTTCTAAATGATAAGAAAGACCAAAACCCCTTGGACTTTAATACGCGAGCAATATTTATAGATGACGCGGTAGAGCTTTTGATTAAAGCAGTGATGCATGGAGGGAGTTCGCAGAAAATATTTGACGGATCTTCGTCGTCACCAATTAGCTTGACTGAAGTAGATCAAATTTTAGAAGACCCTTTGTGGTATGAAAATATTGAATTTACCCCAACTAAACTTCCAGGGATTGCTTCTCCAAATTTACTAAAGACACAAAAGCAACTCTTGTGGAAGTCAAAGACTCCTTTGGTTAAAGCACTCAAGGAGACTGTTGCTTTTTTTAAAACTCACCCGGATAGAATTCCTACTTTTTCTGAAAGAAGAGAAGAAAATAAGACTGAGCATGTTTCAGGAAGGCCAATTTTTGGACCTCCACAAAAAAGCTCTTTATCTAATTTTAAGCAGGAAGAAGGCCAAAAAGAAAACATTTTGATTGAAAAGAAGAATAACTTTCAGTCAATTCTTAATATAGGATTTGCTCTAATTGCATTCGGATGTATTTTTTATTTTTTAATTTATCCATTTTTTAATCTAGTAAAAAATGTTTGGGTAATAAGAAATGATCTGATTTTAGCTCAGAATCTATCTGAGAAGGGCGAATATGATCAGGCTTCAACACAAATAGGAGATGCTAAAGAGAAAATAAAAAGAGTAGGGGAGTTTGATAATTTTTTAACAGTAATTTCAAAAGTTGTTCCATTTGCTGGATTTTATAAACTCCAACAAAGCGGAGATCTTTTAGTAGAGATTGTTGACGGGGCAAATCAAGCCTTAGACGGAGCAAAGGGAGTAGGATCTCTGCTAAGCGAGATTTCAGGCGAGAATAAGCAGCAAGACTCAAGTCTTTATGATCAAACATATATGCATTTATCAACAGCAGATGATAAGTTCAGTTTAGCCTCAGCGATTCTGGATAGTTTTAAAGAAAGTTCTTATTTGCCTGGATTTTTTAAAAACAATCTAGTCTCATGGAAATCAACGGTTGATGATACAAGAAATCTCTTAAGTTCAGCTTTAGGATTAACAGAGATACTTAGATCTATGGCTAATCATAGTAATCGAGAGGACTTTCTGTTTGTCGTTTTTGATGAAAATAATGCTCGGGATGGGGGAGGAAAAGTCTTAGCGATAGCCGACCTCACATTTTCAAAGGGAATAGTCTCCAGTATTGATAGTCAAAGCGCCTTAGATTTTGATAATACTTTAACCGGTTTGTCTATAAGTGCTCCTACTGAACTACAAAACGATCTAGGGTTGGCTAATTTAACTCTTGAGAATTCATTTTATAGTCCAGATTTTCCGACTACTGCTAAAAATTTAATTGCCTTTTATAAATTAAAAACAGGAATATCAGCGTCTGGTGTAGTAGCAATAGATATTAGAGCTTTAAGTAATTTGCTTCAACCCTTAGGTCCTGTGGATTTAAAAAATAATGAGACTATTGATAATACAAATTTGGTTCAGCAGGTTATTATGAGCAAAGATGCTCAGCTTTCATCCTCAATTTTAAAAACTGTATTGCAGAGGTTGTTCTTGGTTCCAAACGAACCATGGAATAAGGTTGTATCTGTATTGGGATCAAGCCTAAAGAGTAAGGATGCTTTAATATACCTTTCCGATGGAGAGAGTTTTTCTTATTTGACATCAGCTAATTGGGATGGAATCTTGCCCAGACAGACTTTAAACTCATCTGGTAAACATGCAGAGTTCTTGGGATATTTTGAAACTAATCTTAATCAAAATGAATCTGAATACTTTGTAACACGAAAATTTAATCTGAAAACTAATATAGCAAACGATTGGAGTGTTACACATAAGTTGAGTATTGATTATGCTAATCAAAGTCAAGATACGTCTTTTCCAGGAGGGGTATTTAACGGAAAGATAAGAATCTATCTGCCATCAGGGAGCAGTCTGCAGAAAGTTCTATGGAAAGGTCAAGAAGTAACATCTGATGTTGGGTCTTTCTCTGATTTTGGAAGATCTGGTTATGATTATAAACTCACCTTATCTCCAAAGGAGGAGGGAGTACTTGAGTTTGATTATCAAGATGCAAAACCTTTGATATTTAATAACGGTAAGGTAAATCTTAGTCTGCAGATAGTAAAGCAACCTGGATTATCGCCTGACCCTTTTGATATTGTTATAGATTATCCTCAAGGATTAGTAGAGGATCTTCATCCAAAAGATAAGGCAATATATCAGGATATACATTTAGATAGCGACCATTCTCTGAATTTCGAATTCTCTAATCAATAGAAGTCTTTTTTGCCTCTAGCTTGATTGTTTCTGCTGAGAATGATAAACTACGATGGTTTATGGATAGAGTTTTGTTAAAAGCGACTAATCGGCAGATACTAGGCAAGAAAGTTAAAAAATTAAGAAAAGATGGGTTTATCCCGGGACATGTCTTTGGTAAAAAAATTCAGACAATACATGTAAGTGTTAATGAATCAGACTTTTTAAAAGTCTTTGCCAAAAGTGGAGAATCAGGATTGATTAATCTGCAAATAGATGATGATAAGTCAAAACCAGTTTTAGTAAGAGAGGTTCAGTTCCATTCAGTAAAAGGTAATCCTTTGAATATCGATTTTTATCAAGTGAATTTAACCGAGAAAGTCAGTGTCACTGTTCCTGTTGAGGTAGTAGGAGAAGATCCGGAGATTGTTCATAGCGGACAAGCGGTCGTAATTCAACCGTTAAATGAGGTTGTCGTTGAAGCCTTACCGACTGATCTTCCAGAAAAAATAATAGTTGATATCTCAAGCCTTAAAGAGATAGATGATGCAGTATTAGTTTCACATCTGCGGGTTCCTGCAGATATAGAGGTTAAAGCGGATCCTGAGGCTGTTGTTGTTAAGCTTGATAATGCAGTTTCCGAAGAGATGCAAAAGATTCTAGAAGAACAAGCAGCAGAGCAGGCTGCAACAGTTGAGGTTGAGGAGACAGTTAAGGAAGTGGCTGAGACTGAGGAACAAAATGAGGAAGCGCTCTCGGAAAGCCCTTCAGAAGAACAATAAAATAAAGTTTTCGTTAATTTTGCGCTTAATCTGCGGTAAATAGTGGTTTTATTACTGAGTAGAAACTATCTTCAATGGTTTAGGCCAAGGAGATATCATTATTGATTTTTCTTTATGAGCCATTTTCTGCCATAGTTCCTCTGTTATAAACGGCATAAATGGGTGTAATAATTTAAGTAGTGTTTCAAAGACATATTCTAGGCAAGATTGAGCGCTAGCTCTCCTTTTCTTACTTTGTTCAACATATAAATCTGCGAATTTATGCCAGGTAAATTCGTATATGTCTTCAATTGCCAAGTGAAGGTCGAATTTCTCTAAATGAAGCGTTACGGAATTGATTGTTTGATCCAAACATTCTAAGATCTCTAGATCTTCTGGATTGGAGAATTTTTTTTGTAGTATAGGATTTTCAGGTTTCAGTTCAATTATGAACCTTCCTAAATTCTCAAGTTTAGTCTTAAAGTTTCGAAAACTCTTGCATCGTTGGTCCATAATTTGTCTTGATAGTCTGCCATCTCTTCCAGGTGCAGCGTAGGTGTATAAAGCCATTCTGGTGGCATCAGTTCCCCAAATTTCTCTTAAAGAATTTGGATCAATTCCATTACCCAGTGATTTTGAAAACTTTCTTCCCTGTAAATCTCTTAGATTTCCTGTAAAGAACATTTCTTTAAAAGGAATGGAGTCTTTAAAATGAGAGCTAAGCATAATCATCCGAGCAATCCATAAATATTTAATATCTCCAGCTGAAACTTCAAAATTCCAAGGGAAATATTTTTCTAATTCTTCTGTCTTGTTAGGCCAACCTAAGGTAGCCATCGGCCACATCGCAGATGAAAACCAAGTGTCCAATACTTTTTCTTCCTGAATCCAATCAAAATTATGACAGACAGAACAATGATTTATTGGCTTTTGGAGTGAGATAGAGATTCCACTTTCTTGAGTCGCTTGTTGTTGGGGATTGCATTTTTGACAATACCAAACCGGAATTCTAAGTCCCCACCATAAAGATCTAGAGATTGACCAATCATGAATTTCTTTAATCCAAGAGTTGATAATTTTTTTATAACTTGGAGGATAAAAATTAATTTTATTTATTTGGATTAGTGCTTTTTTTGCAATAGGTTTCATTTTGACAAACCATTCTTCAGAGACTAGCGGCTCGACAATTGTTTTGCACCTTTCACATACAGGAACCGTATGTGTATACTCTTCAATCTTAGATAAAGCTCCAAGCTCTTGCAGTATTCCAGACACTAGATTGCGAGCTTCCTCTGCCTTTAATCCTACTAAAGATTGGTTAGATGTATTTTTTTTTGTTGACTCTATTTTTGCAATAGGTGTCATTCGTCCCTGTTTGT
>DAIDIY010000049.1 GCA_027451625.1 Candidatus Daviesbacteria bacterium
GGATCGAGCAGGTCGGGCGTGAGCTGCGCCAGATGATGCCGTTCTTAAAGGATTTAAAAAACGATAAGCAATCATTGCAGCGATTACGAGATGCAGCTGAGAAAGCTAAGATCGAACTTTCATCGAGTGTCGAAACTGACATCTCAATTCCTTTTATTACCGCAGATGCTTCAGGTCCAAAACATATTGATACTAAGTTAACTAGAGCAAAACTCGAGTCATTAGTTCAGGATTTAATAGATAGATCATTTGAGGCAGTTAAAGTTGCCTTAAAAGATGCAAAAATTAATGCTTCTGATATTAATGAAGTTGTCTTGGTAGGAGGAATGACAAGGATGCCGGCTGTTCAAAAGGCAGTACAGGATTTTTTTGGGAGAGAGCCTCATAAGGGAATTAATCCAGATGAAGTTGTGGCAGTGGGAGCTGCAATTCAGGGAGGTGTTTTGGGTGGAGAAGTTAAAGACGTCTTACTTCTTGATGTGACCCCTCTTACTTTAGGTATTGAAACTTTGGGGGGTGTAAGAACTCCACTTATCTCTCGAAATACAACGATCCCTACTTCTAAATCAGAAGTTTTTTCAACTGCAGCTGATAGTCAAACGTCTGTAGAGATTAATGTCCTACAAGGTGAGAGAGAGATGGCTGCTGATAATAAGTCTTTAGGAAGATTTATTTTGGATGGAATTCCACCAGCTCCTAGGGGGGTTCCTCAAGTAGAGGTTACGTTTGATATTGATTCTTCAGGGATCCTCCATGTATCAGCTAAAGATAAAGCTTCAGGTAAGGAACAAAAGATTACTATAACTGGTTCTACCGGATTAAGTAAAGAAGAAGTAGAAAAGATGACTACAGAGGCTGCAGCACATGCCGAAGAAGATCGTAAACGTAAAGAAGAAATTGAGGTTAAAAATCAAGCTGATTCTTTGATTTACACTGCTGAAAAATCTATGAAAGATGCAGGAGATAAATTGACTGAAGATCTAAAAAAAGAGATTAGTGAGAAGATTGAAGATCTACGAAAATCTATAGGAGAAGGATCGATTGATGAGCTCAAATCAAAGACAGAAAAGTTATCTGAATCTTTACAAAAAATTGGATCAACAATGTATCAAAATTCATCTACTACCCCTGAAACTGGTGACAAAACTGCTAATGATAAAGATAATAATTCACAGCCGACCAAATCATCCGATAAAGCTGAAACAGTGGAGGGTGAGGTAGTAGAAGAAGATAATAATAATGACTGAGCTGAAATACGCACTCCTTTGTGATTATGCTTTAGTCTCCCAAGATGGTAAAGTAAGTATAATTGGAGAATTTGATCGTATTTATACTTCAGGTAAGTCTGCAACTCTTTTAAGAGGATTTTTGGTAGCAAAAATTAAAGGAGATCCAGGACGGGAAATGAGTATTAATATTAAAATAGACTGCTTAAGCGCTAAAGAGGATGTATTTAATACAAAGTTGAGATTAAAGTTAGATGAAAAAGGTACCTCAGGGTTAATAATAGAGATTGGAAATATTACTTTCAGCAAATTTGGAGTTTATAAAATTTTAATTCAAGAAGAAGAGAATTTATTGGGACATATGACCTTAGATATAGTGAAAGTTCCTGAAATTAAAGCAGCAAAAGCTTAAATTATTATCAAATTTAGATTATCATAATGAATGATATCTTAGATTAATATTTTAAGGAATCCTAGAGTTACTTAGGAAAAACTGTATAATACTACTTATTCAAATTAGGTTATGGCTACCAAAAGAGATTATTATGAAATTTTAGGTATTACTAAGGGCTCCTCTGATTCAGAGATAAAGTCAGCTTATCGAAAATTGGCTCGGCAGCACCATCCGGATGTCGATAAATCTCCTGGGGCCGAAGAAAAATTTAAGGAGATCTCTGAAGCTTATCAAGTTCTTTCTGATCCACAAAAAAAAGCTGCTTACGATCAGTTTGGCCATTCTGCTTTTGAGAGTGGAGGAGGATTTGGTTCTCAAGGTTTTAATCCCTTTGGAGGGGGATTTAAGACATACTCATACACCAGTGGTAATCCTAATGTTCATTTTGACTTTGGAGGTTTTGAAGATCCTTTTTCTCTTTTTGAGCAGATTTTTGGTAACATGGGAGGATTTTCAGGAAGTCCTTTTGGTGATTCATACAGACGTCGAGTAACCTATCAAATGAATCTTTCATTTGAAGAATCTGTCCATGGAGCTACTAAGGATGTTGAAATTGAAGAAAAAGGGAAGAGGAAAAGACTTAATATTAAAATCCCTGCAGGGGTAGATAATGGAACTAGAATGAAATTTGGAGATATAGATATAGTATTCAGAGTAAGCAGAAGTTCTGAATTTATACGCGAAGGATTTGATATTTTTACTGAAAGCAGTTTAACATTTCCACAATTGGTTTTAGGAGAAACGATTGAGGTAAAAACAATATCTGGAATAGTTAAAGTTAAGGTCCCACCTGGAACTGAACCTGGAACTCTAGTAAGGATTAAAGATAAAGGAGTTTCTTTTTTGCAGAGGAATGGGAACGGAGACCATTTCGTCAGGGTAAAGTTAGAGGTCCCCAAACATCTATCTAGTGAAGAGAAAAAATTATATGAGCAGTTGGCTACTTTAAAAGCTCATAAACGGTCTTGGTTTTGATATTTATAATTCTGGCTTAATATCTGAGTGTTTTTGGGTTTAGGGAATTGCAGGGTGATAATTAATACTGAATTTGTCGACACTTCGGCAGATAGATTTAAATTTAAAGATGTAGTAATAAGTTTTGCAATATATCCTTCTAGTCCGCTTAAAAAATGAAGACGCGTAGACTTTTGTAAACTGCCAAAATATTCTACAAATAATAGATCTTTTTGTTGTGGCGGTAAGCTGACTACGACTGTTGTGATGGTGGCTGTAACTTTTTCGGGAGTAGATGACAATGTTATTAATATTTTATTATTGTCTGGTTTGGCGATAAAAATTGCGATATCTATGATTCTCCAGATTAAAGATTCGATCCATTTTTTATCAGAAATAATTGTGAAAAAACGTGATGTTAGGAAGTGGGCAGGGATGTCAATACCAGAAGGTATCGTTGATTGAATGGAAGCTTTTGTCTGATCATCGAATCTAATCTCTACTGGAAGACGAAAATAATTGGCAAAGATTAATTCAGATTTTATGATATGATCAAAAAGATTAGCAATATCAAAAGGTGAAGGAGTAACTTGAAAGTCGTGATCTTCAATCTCTTGGATAGTAAGAAGATTATTCTCCGCTCTTCCTAATAGCTCTGCTTGAATCTTAAGATCAGACAGTCCTCTTTTAGCAAGTTCATTTTTAAGCTGTTCGAGGTAGACATCTGTTTGTAAAAGTGCTGCTTTGAGATTATGAGGATTGTCTAGAGAGTCATGAGTGTTGGTTTGTGAAGAGCTTAAGACTATCATAATAGTGTCAACCACTCCTTTAAGGTTATCTACTGGACGAATTTGCATACTAATTTTTTTCGGGGATGCATTATTTGGAAGAAAAAGAAATAAATCAGAGATTATCTTTGTAGTTTTTTGGTTTACGATTTCATTTAAAAAAATTTTTCCGCTGTTTAATAGTTCTCCATTCTTGTCTTTGAGAAAGAAAACGTCGAAAAACGGATGATCTATAATTTCAGAAGGAGTAAGAGCAAGAATTTGTTCCGAGGCTTGATTATAAGAGAGAATATTTAATCTAGTATCGGTAACTATAACCAGCTCTGGAATACTTTTCAGCAGTGATTTTTGTAATCCTTCAATTAACTGATTCTGCTGAGATAAAATCGTCGCAACATCATCTTTTAGTTTATAGCGCGTAAATAGAAAATAGTATAAAGGGACAACACCTATGAACGAAATCAAATAAATTATAACAGTCCAAGGATCAGTTATGAGTTGGGGGTTAAAAACAAGAAGATTAATTGAGAATGATAAAACAGAAAAAGCTAAAGACCAAATAGAGATTACTATATCAAATAAAAAAACTAAACCTAAAGCATAAAGATGGCTTAATATTAAAAGCGGACTATAAAGGCCTCCAGATGAGATCACAACTAACTGGACAAAAAAAGAAGAAAGAAACAAGATAATAAGAATTAAAATCTTATTACTTATATTTGAGTTGGAAAATACGAATTGTTTTAAGAGGTAGAGTAGAACGATAACTAAAATTCCTATAGCTAGTGTCAGAGAATCGACCGATATCTTAAGGGGGGTGGTTATGGTTGAAAAGAAAGTGGCAAGAGCCAAAGTAAGAATCAAAAGCCGATTATATTTAAACATAGCCTTTCTAATTATACTAAGATAAGTATAAGCGAGAGGTGTGAATTTTGGGAGAGGAACCGTTTAAAAAGCATGTAGAAAATTAAGACTGATAATAATTAAAGTAACCAAAGTAAACATGAATGGAAAACTATTTAAAAAAAACACAGAAAATATGGCTTCTATTAAGAAACCAAGAGTCATCCCATATATCCCTACTTTATATGATTGAGCGTAACTTAGACTTTGATTAAAGATTTTTGCCACTATCCAAATTAAGAAGGCTAAAAATATCAAGTAAATTAGACGCAGGGAAAAGCTTGCATAGATACCAAGGAAAGTAAATACCAGAAGTAGAGGACCTATAAATTTTATATATGGAGTGACTCTCTCTATTAAGGCA
Source organism: Candidatus Daviesbacteria bacterium (assembly GCA_027451625.1). Lineage (GTDB taxonomy): Bacteria > Patescibacteriota > Microgenomatia > Daviesbacterales > UBA10151 > DAIDIY01. The sequence continues at coordinate 4,690 of DAIDIY010000049.1, forward strand.
AATAAATGTAATTTGTTAAGCGTAAAATTGTTGATTTTTGAAAGGTCAAATGAATTAATCTCAGAGCTGTTTCGTCTGTAAAAAAGTGTATCTTTTCCTAACCACATAATAGAATGAAATTTATTAAACTGTGTAGCTGAAAAAGGGGTTTTAGTATCGATCACTAAAAGATCTTCTTTGTTATTTTTTATTTCTGGAATTTTAATAAAGTAAGGTTGTTTTACATTAGTAAAGGCTTGACCATTCTTGATCTTAATTTCTAAGTTGTCGGGAAAGTAATTTACAGAGGTTCTAACAATGTTGTTAACCTTTAAAGGGATGACTATTAAAAATAAATTTAATAGAAAAATTATTCGTATTATAGTCAGAAATAAAATTAGTAAAAAAAAGTATTTTAAAGCTTTTGTTAATGGTTTATGAGGAATTTGTTGATAAAATGTGGGTGAATAGATAGATTCTAACAAAGGTTGAAGGATACGCATTAAGTATATGCTATCTGGATCTAATAATTTTTGTCAACGCCTGAAACAAACCTTGACGCTTGAATCTGAAATGATTACAATGAGCGTGTTAGAGTTTAGGGTGGGAAGGTCCCACCTTTATTTTTATATAGATGTTTTAACAGTTAAACTTTAATAAAAAAGGAGAATTTGTATAAATATGGCTTTACAAGCTAGAACAGAATTTGCAGCAGCTTTGAATCAATTAGCCTCTGAAAAAGGGGTAGATGTTAATATCGTACTTGAGGCTATTAAACAGGCAGCTTTAGCTGCATATCGAAAAGACCTCTCCCTTAGAAATGAACCGATTCCAGAAGATTTCGATACGTTAACTGCTCAAATTGATCCGGTAAGTGGAGAAATTTCCATTTTAAGAGGTGAGAAAAATATAACTCCCCCAGGATTTGCTAGAATAGCCGCTCAAACTGCTAAACAAGTTATTATGCAAAGACTCAATGAGGCAGAAAAAGGGGCAATTATGGATGAATATGCCAAAAAAGTTGGTACTGTTATTTCAGGAAGAATACAAAGACAAGAGGGAAACACATTTTTCATAGATATTGGACGAGCAGAAGGAGTTCTGCTCCCGTCTGAGCAGATTCATGATGAGTATTTACATCTCGAACAAAGATTGAAGATTTTAATTAAAGAAATTCGTGAAGGTCGACGCGGTCCTGAAGTAATTGTCTCACGTGTAGACCCTGATTTGATTAAAGGTCTATTTGGAATGGAAGTTCCAGAGATCCAAACAGGTTCTGTAGTCGTAAAGGGCATAGCCCGAGAAGCTGGATCGAGAACCAAAATTTCAGTTGCTTCAACGCAGGAAGGAGTTGATCCAGTGGGCTCTATGGTAGGACAAAAAGGAGTTCGAGTTCAGGCAGTAATGAACGATCTAGGTGAAGAAAAGATAGATATTATCGCTTATTCAGATGATCCGGCAAGATATATTGCTGCAGCCTTATCGCCAGCTAAAGATGTAGTTGTTACTTTAGATGAAAAGGAAAAAGTAGCTAAGGTACAAGTAGTAGACTCTCAACTCTCTTTGGCTATAGGTCGGGGAGGACAGAATGTTAGACTTGCAGCTAAACTAACTGGTTGGAAGATTGATATTGAAGGAAAAGGAGATACGAAAGAGTCTGGTACTGCTGAGAAGGAAGTATTAAAGGATCTTCCTCAAGAGACACCTCAGAATGTAATTGATAATATAAAAAAAGATATTGATCAGGCGACTAATACCTATGCAGGAACAACGGAATCTGTACCTGAACTTTTAGAATCCAGCCCAGCAGTTAAAGCTGCAAAAGAAGATATCAATGAAACTGAAGATTTAGCGCAAAAAAAAGATCCTGAATTAGGTTCATTTGAAGAGAGTGAGGATGCCGAAAGAGGTGACATAATTGGTATGCATAATCCTACGGAAGAGCAATCTCCTACAGTGGCTAATACATCTCAAGCTCCCGATGTGTCTTCATCTGAACCGCCTTTTCCAGAAAATATTGGACCGACAGAGATTGAAAAAGAGGAAGAATCTTCAGGCGATACGAATAAGAAAAAATGATTTACGATTTGGAATCTGAGAGATGGAAGTAATTTTTCATTTATAATCATATTTCGTAAATCTTTGAATTTTACTTTAGCCGCCTGAAAAGGCGGCTTTTAAATGCTAGTTTTGGTATTTGTATGATTATTTAATTTAAATGTTAAGAAAGGAGATTAGAAATGAATCAATCAAGACCACCTGTAGTAACAATCTTGGGACATGTCGATCATGGAAAGACAACTCTTCTTGATTTTATTAGAAAAACCGCTGTGGCTGCATCAGAGCACGGAGGAATAACTCAAGCTATAGGTGCCTATCAAGTAGAGGTAGAGGGCAAAAAGATTACTTTTATTGATACACCTGGACATGCTGCTTTTGAAAAGATGCGTTTAAGAGGTGCCGAGGCTGCAGATATTTCAGTGTTAGTAATTGCAATTGATGATTTGATTATGCCTCAAACAATTGAAGCGCTAAAACATATAAAAAAAGCGGGAACTCCTTTTGTTGTAGCTATTAACAAAATTGATTTGCCGGGTATTAATGTTAAAGTGCAGATGGAGAAAGTAAAGAAACAACTCTCTGATCAGGAAGTATTAATCGAAGAATATGGAGGAGAAGTTCCGATAGTTCCGATTTCAGCTAAAACTGGTGAGGGAATAAATGATTTGTTAACAAATATCAATTTGCTATCGGAAATTCATGAGCTTAAAGGTGACTCTGAAAAGCAAGCTTCAGGTGTAATCTTAGAATCTCATTTAGATAAATTCAAGGGGCCGTTAGCTACAATTTTAATAAGAGATGGTTCTTTAAGAAAAGGAGATTTAATAACAGCAGGAACTAGTCGGGGAAAAGTTAAATCTGTTATTGATTGGGCAGGTAATTCTTTAGAGACGGCTGGTCCATCTACTCCTGTTGAAGTATTGGGTTTTGAGACAGTTCCACAAATTGGGTCCAGGCTTTTCGAAGAAAAAGCAGCGCCGACTTTGGTTAAAGAGCTAAATGAAGGGCTGTTAGGAAAACTTCGACAAAAAGAAGAGAGTGTTTTGAATGTAGTAATAAAAACAGATAATCAAGGATCTTTGGAAGCAATAGGTGGAATTATCGATAACTTAAATAAAGAAGTAAAACATATCAAGATAGTACATCAAGCCACTGGGGATATCACTGATTCTGATGTTGAGATGGCTCAGGCCGTAAAAGGCATTATTTTAGGATTTAAAGTGAAAATTTCTTCTCAAGCTGAACGTATTGCTAAAACGGAACATATTTTAGTTCGTATCTATAATATTATTTATGAACTTGCTCAAGAGGTTGAAGATGTGGTAAATGGAATGCTTGTCCCAGGAGAAGTGGAGGAGATTTTTGGAAGAATGCAAATTATTGCAGAATTTCCGTATGGTAAAAACGAAAAAATAGCAGGATGCAGAGTCTTAGATGGTGTTGTTTCTAAAGGACCAAGAGTTAGAATTAAACGAAATGATAATATAGTTTGGGAAGGGAAAATAAAATCGTTAAAGAAAGTAAAGGAAGAGGTTAATAAGGTAGAAAAAGGATCTGAGTGCGGTATTGTTTTTGATGGTCAATCGAATTTCGAGGTAGGAGATATTATCGAATCCTTCCGTCTATTATAAATTTTTATTGACTCCTTTATTGGTATTTCTTAAGATGAGAAGTGACCAGTGATAAAACTGGTATTTTTGAATGTGAGAAATAAGAGGGAAATAAAATTAAATAGGATAGGAATAATACCAAAGAGAGTAAATAAACTTTTGGATAAGTATCTGTATAGACTCCGGAAGAAAGAAGAGCTTACTATTTCTCTTTCATTGGCAGTAGTAGTACTATTTTTTGCTATAGCACTGATAGCTCCGTTTAAGTCACAACTTTTATCAGTACTATTTAGGAAGCCATATTCATTCGCGGCGCCAGTAATAAATACAGGTGATTGGCCACAGTTAGGAAGAGATCCGGGGAAATCAAATGCATCACCTCAAACAGTTTCCGGACCATATAGATTTTATTGGAGGTGGACCCAGGTACCCATAGCATCAAGAGTCCAACCAATTGTTGTTAATAATATCTTATATGTAGGAGGGCTTGATGGGACGTTTTATGCGCTTGATGCGGCAGCAGATAACCAAGGTGGACAGCCGACAGTAGCTTGGCAAAAAATATTAAATATATATAATCCAGCATTAAATTTAGGAAGTATTGTAACAGGAGATCCAATACGTGCAGGGGCAGGATACGACACATCAGATAATGTAATAGTGGTAGGGACTCAACATGGGACAATCTATGGACTGGATGCGACAAATCAGGGGAATGTAAAATGGACTGTGTTTACAGGAGGAGCAATAGTGGCATCACCTCTTTTGGATGAGTCAGGGACAGCATATATAGGTTCCTCAGATGGCTATATGTATGCCATAGATACATCAACTGGAACAGTTAAGTGGAAAACAGGGATAACAAAAACAGTTTCAAGTAGTGTAGGGACAAGTAATATACCAATTCCTATACTTGGATCAGCAGCTATGTCAACAAATGGGAGTTTGATATATTTTGTAGCAGAGAATGTTCAAGCATATGCAATATCTACACAAACACAGATTATAAATGGGACGTCTTATCAGCCAGGACAAATAGTGTGGTCAACCCAGCTACAGGGACAATCGGATGATGGGAGATGGCCAGTGGTCGTAAATAACAATGGAACTGATGAAGTGTTATTTGTTACCCAAGAGCTGCGTAATGAACATCAACTCCTGGCTGAGGGGGATTGTGTTTTATACAGTGGTTCTGTTTCTAACTGTCCCCCCAATACAACTCCCCCTTTACCTATTCCTCCATCTGAGTGGCAAGCAGATTGGGAGGCATCAAAATCAGCAGTACTTTCATATTTAAATGCAAATCCTGCGTCCCAATCTATGTTTTTGATTGATGGACAAACTGGAGCATCAAAAGGAACTTTACCTATCCTTTGGTCTTATGGTTTTGGTGAGCCAATGGCAGATCCGGTGCTTTACAATAATGTGCTTTATACGAGATTCCGTCCAAGACATGGTATCCAAACAGATGGTGGAAATGGTGGAAAACAATCAGTTCATATATCAACTATGTATGATGCAGAGCTGGGAATGCTTGATCCAACGTCATTGGATGTTACTGACCTTACGACCCAAGATCCATATACAGTTCAGTTTAGAATGACCTCAGATGAACCAGCAGGACTGAGTATGGCAGGGAATATGCTCCTTGTTGATAGCTGGGAAAGGTTAGGAGGAATCCAGCTAACTGCTTCAGCTTCAGGATCTCTAGTTGGAATAAATCAAGGGTTAAATAATGCTGTTCCTTCTCCTGCTTGTGGAGATCCAGGTGGAGGGATGGTATTGATGCCATTTTATGAAACATGTCCTATGACAACACCCCAAGGGGTAGATGAAGGAGATGAAAGAGTAGGAGCAACAGTAGGAGCAGGGAGAATTTTTTGGCATTCACCATATGGAGGGATAGGAGCAATTGGACCAGCAGGAACAGTAACAGACCCTCCAGCACCAACAGCGACTATAACACCTATTCAAAGTATTTCTCCTGTTCCACCACCAAATGCAACACCTTCTGCACAAACACTACTAAATTATGTTTGGAATCCTCCTACAAGACCAGTTGCATCAATTCCTTCAGATCTACAACAAATACTGCAGCAACAAATAACAAATATTATAGATGCAGATGGACACCTTTTGCCTTTCTATATTGAAAAAGATATGTATGGAATAGGATCGTATCCACCAGATACTAGTAACCCTCCGGAGGCAGCGAATGTAGAAAGTGGTAAAGCATTTTGGTATGATCCAGGGGAGTTTATTTACTCTTTATCTATATCATACCCTTATCTTTCTTCAACTCTGCAATCTCAGCTTAAAACTTATCTACAAAATCAGATGGCGCTTTATCCACCACTTCAATCTTTAAATGGATTTGGGTGTGGACCAGCGTATGCAACACAGGGGATAGCTCGGGAGACTTATCCAGTACCAGCAGGAAATTCAACAAATTGCTTGTTTAGATATCAAAATACTTGGCCACCACCAACACCCTCAATACAAACACTTTATGATTTGTGGGCATATGCAAACTATACAGGGGATTGGAATTATATCTCTACTAACTGGACTGCAATCCAGAATCTGTTTCAAAGTAAAATTAATCCTGTTTCATCAACAACAGTATCTGCAACATCAATTGATTCATACGCAGAGATAGCAGGAGCAATAGGATATGCAAGAATGGCAAAACATTTCTCTACAGCAACAGGGGATAGTTGGGATGTTCAAGCACAAGCTGGAGCAAATGCAGCAGTTACTGCCATGCAAACAGGGATAAATAACTTCCAGAGCTGGGATGATATTGCTAATACTATATATCCAGCTCCTCAAGATATAAATTTTGGACAACTATCCGGCATGAGAGGAGGAGTGTTTTTTGGAATAGTTCCAGAGGTAGGACAATACCTGCATGATACAAATATTTCTGCTGTAAATTATGTTCTAAACTATACAACTGGGTATAATAGGAATGATCCTCTTATAGGAAATCCTTCTTATGATGCAGGTGGGTGCTTTTTGTGGTATGTGACTAGAGTAGGTGTGCAATGTGGAACAGGAGAGACACCGATAGAAACACCAGAGATAGGATGGTCCACCTTCCTTACTCAAGCATACATTGAAGGAGATAATCAACAACAACTCCGCTACTTTCTGGATAGACCTTGGGGACTAGGAGATCCTTGGTACATTCAAAAATTAGTAGCAACAATAGAAGCCCCAAGTTCTTTGCCTTCATCTACCCCTTTCCCAACTTTCACCCCAACATCTATTCCAACGCCTACATTAACACCGTCACCGACTATAACGGGGGGAATAGGTGGAGGGCCTACATTAACCCCAACTCCTACACTCGGAGTGACAATCAATTCATGGAGTCAGGATATTGGGAATGCTCAAAGAACTGGGTTTACGCCGTCAGAACCCTCGGAACCTTGGAATTATAGTTGGTCATTTAATGGACCAGATAGTAGCGGTGGAGATTCTAATTTTATTGGCCAGGCACCGCTTGATAGCAGGCCGATCGCTGGAGGGGGGAATATATATTATTCATTAGGAAGTAAAGGTTTATATGCACTGAACGAGTCTAATGGATCTATAGTTTGGCATGATACTTCAACTATATATAATGCGACTCCAGCATATGATCCAATAACAGGGTATGTTTTAGCAGGAGGAACTGATGGAGTATTACATGAATTTAACTCACAAACAGGAGTACCTGTAGGGTTATTTAATACAGGAAGCCCAATTAATAAATCTGTTTTGATTGTAGGAAATTATGTTTATGCAGTGTCCGATGATGGAGTTTTGCATAAAATTGCTATCTCTGGATTATCACAAATATGGAGTTATGCCGGGGGAGCTGCACCTGCTACACTTCCTGCATATTCTTCTTCACGAGATATAATTATTTATTGTACTTCACAGACAACTGGAGGTGTTTGTCATGCAGTTAATAACTCTGACGGTAGTACTAAATGGAATTTTTCTTCATTTCCTTTAACACCAATAATATATCCCGGATCCCAATACACATATAACTTACCTATATTATGGCCTGTGATAGCTGATCAAAAGGGTATAGTTTTTATCGGATTCGACTTAGGAGATATCGATGAGTTAATTATGGGAACTAGTCCAGTCAACCCTCCACCATGTGGAGGTTGTTTCCCTACAGGAGCTGTTAATGGACCTAACGGTACAAATATTGTAATTAGAAATTGGCTCGATAGTAATCCCCAGTATAAGACTATATATGCATTAAACCTTGATACTGGAACAGAAGCTTTTACTCCGGCTGTTGGTCAAACTGGAACTGAATGGACTATTCCAGGAGGAAATGACCCAAACACTCCAGACAACCTTGGGCATCAATTAGGAGGTATGCCCATTATAGCTAATTGGCCGAACGGAGATGAAGTAGGGTATTATTTTATGCGTAATAGTACTTGTGCTGTGTCAGGTGGCTCAGACTATCGTTGGGATTCACTTCCTGGAGAAATGGAACTTGATTCAACTACTGTTCCAGGGCTTAGTCCTGGTGATATGCGTATCATTGGTTGGTCAGGATTTAATCCCAGTGGATGCAATTTTGGGAATACAGACAATAGCTATAACTTTATTACTGATGAGAGAGGTCCTCTTACTATGGCAGGAGATACCCTTTTTTATTCACATTGGGCAGGAATGAATTCTGCCGTAATTACGGATAGATCATCAAGTTTAGGAATGACTACCACATCTCCAATTACAGTTCAGACTAATCATAGCTTAGTTCATGATACACAACCATGTGGAACTATAGATACAACTACTCATTTTGTCCCCGGTGGAAACTGTAATATCTATAATGATACAAGAGGATTTCATCTGTCTTTTTGGTGGGATTTATGGAATAGTCCAGGTCCAACAGGTGATCCTAATTTAGGTGTATCTCAGGGTATATACACTCCTGTTTTTCCCACCGGTCCAAAGGAAAATTATACAATTATCTCTGATGGGGACATAATTTCACAAGGAATTGGAGGGGATCTAGTAGCGCTTTCATATAACACATCGTCCCCCACTCCTACTTTAACGCCAACAGGGTCTGTTATTTATTCTCCAACTGCTGTATTGAGTGCCACTCCGACTCTCACGCCAGCTGCTTCACCATGTACCTTGACATCAGCCTCATGGTCTACTTTAGGACCGGTATCCGCAGGAAATAATGTGTCTCTGACTGTAAATGGTACAAATTGTGCAGGACAAACAGTTAACTTTAATATATCCTTGGATCAGGGAGCATTGTTTGGAATAACTAGTGTTTCTCCCTCTCCAGCAGCTGCAACTTTTAATAGTAGCGGAGTGGCTACAACAACTTGGTCCACAGTCTATACTCCTGCTTGTGTTGTTTTGGGAATTCCAACGTGTAATACTTCTTATTACTTTACAGCTACTTTCGGAACTTCATCTATTCAATCTCCGAGTTCTTCAGAACTGCAAGTGACTCCATCACCGGTAATAAACCTTATTACTAACGGGGGATTTGAGACAGGAGACTTTAGTGGATGGAGTAGTGGAGGGGGAGATACTATTGCTTCAAGTTCTGCTGATGTCCATTCAGGTCTTTATGCAGCTCATTTTGGGGGTACCGGGGTTGGAAACATAGTTCAGCAGTTGACTGGAGTATCTGGTCAGACATATAAAGTTACGATGTGGGTGAAGATAAATTCAGATACTTCATGCCCCAGTGGAGGCAATTGTTGGGGTGGATTTTTCCCACAAATAGCCAATTGGCCAGGAGTAACAATAATTAGTCAACCTAGTAATTATCTTACTCCTTCAACAAATTTAGTCAACCAATGGTTTAAGATCTCTTATGAATTTAAAGTTGGGTCTACAACTTCTGGTCAAATTTCAATAGGGCCGTTCGCTGGTACAAGTTGGAATTGGGATGTTGATGTGGATGATGTAGAGTTTTTTGCCTATAATTCGACCCAGGATATTCCTCCTACAGTCTCAATAAATGCAACCCCAACTTTAATTTCTGCTATTGGCTCAACTGTCTCTTTCACTTCTTCAGCAGATGATGCTGATGGATCAATACAATATTATTATTGGGATTTTGGAGATGGAGGAAAATCTAATCTTCCAAACCCTACTTATACTTATGCAGGTAACGGGACTTATCCTGTAACTTTATATGTTTATGATGATGCAGGTCTTTCTGCATCTGCGCAAACTGCTATAACTGTCTCGGATCCTACTTACCCCTCTCTTTCTAATATAACTCCATCATCAGCCTCTGTTTTTACAACATCATCTCCTGTTGTGAATGTTTCAGGTACTGCAACTCCTGGAACTGGAAATACGATTTCATCTGTCTCTTGGTCAACAAGCCGAGGCCAAACAGGAATATTTACTGGTACTAGTGCTTTTTCAGGGACGGTAGATCTAACCGGAAATGGAGGAAGAAATATAATTACTATTGATGCCAAAGACTCTTCAGGAAAGATTGCTCGAAAAGATATAATTGTTAATTATCAACCAACCTCTTCGGTTAATATTGTAAATGGTTCTTCAGGAGTGAGCCAAAATGGTTCAAGTATAGAGGAATATGGGAAGTTCTCAGCAACATTTAATGTCCAAAATTCACAGGCATCAGACTTTTATATCCCTTATGATACA
>DAIDIY010000050.1 GCA_027451625.1 Candidatus Daviesbacteria bacterium
ATTTTGATTCTTTATACCGTTTTAGATAATTGATTTCTACTAAATAATTAAGCCATGTTTGGATCGTATGGTGGTATTTATGATTCATTAAGTTTTGAATTTGTATTCTGTTTAGGAAGCGGAATTTATAAATAAAGATCAGGATTTGTTCTAGGTATTGATTAAGTCTATCAGTCTGGTACTTTTTGGAAAGATTGGTTTTATTGGTACCTTTTGTCATATATTCCTTAATTCCCTTTATATATTTATATATAAAGAGTATATAACTGGTGATTTTTCAATTTTTAGCTTCAATATCTGCCATTTCTAGTATCATATCGTTGATACTGGATATAGATACATCACGATAAATATCCAGATTTTTTTACAAACTCCTGTTTTTCTTTTTTAGTTTCCTTTCTGTTCTTATCTGTCTGCTGTGGTTTGTCAGAATTTTTCTTATCGTCAACTTTTAATTTATTACTGGCATTTGATACCGGTGGCAGAGCTGGTTCTGATTTTTTGTAGACAATTGTCCAATTTTTTCTTGAAGCATTAATAAAGCGTTCCACTCTATCTTTATCAATTTTGACTATTACTTGTTCAGTTTGTCCTGAAAATGGTTTTTCCGGTTCTACTGCTCCTTTTTTCATGAAAAAATGATACCGGGGTAAATTAGGAATTTCTCCTTCTTTGACATCAGGGGAAAGTTGTCTGAGCATTAAGTCTTCGTCTATTGGATTGGCTGTTTTAAATGTAATAACATTACCGACATTGGCAAGCAATATTTCAGTTTGCGTTCTGTCAACTTGCTGTGAAGTTGATTGCTCAACTACTGTAATGTTAATGCCAAATTTCCCAAGTTCTGAAAGCATTCTCATAAATGACGGCGTGGCAAAATTTTGGAATTCATCCACATAAAGATAAATAGGTATCCTATCTTCAGGCTCAATTAATGCTCTTTTTTCCGCAGCCTGTCTGATCTTAGTCAAAATGAGCGTTCCTAATACAATGCTGATGTCTTCGGTTATCTCTCCTTTTGCTAAATTACAGATTAAGAGTTTTTGTTTATTTAAAATATCATCAAAGTTAATCGTTGATTTCTTCTGTTCCATGATCCGTTTTAAGATAGGGGAAAATATAAATCTGTCAATTCTATCATTCACAGGTGATTCCATTTTGAATTGCTGATAATCACCAGCCTTGTCAAGAAATTTACGCCAAAAATCTAATAATCTTGGATCAGTAATGTTGGTTAAAGCTTTTCCTCGGAAATCAGGATTATTGAGTAAATCAAAAATGCTGAATAGAGTCGGTTCTTCAGTATAAAATGCAGTATGAATGGATTTTCTAAGAAGAGATTCAATCCTAAACGCATTTGACGCCCCTTTGGAAAAATCATTTGAGAAAACTTTTCTCAAGACTGTTATTGCTCCTTCGGCCACAATATCTTTTTCTAGCTCCAGTTCATCTTCGTCTGAAATTTTTGATAATTCAAGTAAATTAATGCCAATTGGATGCTTAATGTCGCGGGGTGCAAAATAAATAAAATCATTAATTCGCTCATCCGGAATAAAGTTGATTAATGCTTTGGCTAAATCACCATGAGGATCAATCAAAATAACTCCCTTACCACTTTGTACATCTTGTATAAGCATTTGTAACATAAGGTTTGATTTACCAGATCTGGTTTGACCAATAATATAAAAATGACCAGTTCTCTCCTGCTTGGTTAAACCAATTTGGGTAACTGTTCCACCGTACGTGTTTATTCCAAACTCAACATCAAACGAATTATTTTTAAGGGATAAAGGAGCTGGGAGCTCAGGGCTTTTGACTTGGAGTAAGTCTTCGGTTTTCGTTGTTTCTGTATAAGGAAGATGATACAAAGAAGAGAGTTCTGATACTGACAGGATTGGATCATTTTCAAATAGTGACAATCGGTGGATGAGTTGAAAATACGCAAGTTTTTTGGGGAAAGGAATAAGTGAGTGCTTTAGAACGAGTGACTGACTATATGATGAAAACATGCCAAAAGCCGAAAGGATTCCTCGTAGTCTTTGTTGTCCTTCGCTCTTGTCTTGAGTTTTTGAAAAATATCGGATAGTAACTGAAAAAAGAGACTGATTAATTTTCTCTCCAACAGTTTGATTAAGCTGTTGTTTGTTTGTGCCAACTTCGTGCAGATATTTAGCTTTGGATTTTTTAAATACCCATTCAGGGAGTATATTGTTGTCATTTTTCGAACTTAAAAAAAGCCAGGATAAAAAAGAAAAAGGGATAAGTAGTGTAAAAAGAGCAAATGAAGGGATAAACCAGAGAATGAATTCAAATATTTTCCCAAAGATTGTTAATGATCGGTAGTGTATCTCAGGAGTTATATCAATGTTACTTAAAATCATGTGTTTTAGAATGTCTATATCATTTACCACATGGGAGTAATTTTTCTTATTGATCGGTTTCGCGATCAACTGCAGAGCAACAATTTCATCATCTTGTAATTTGGTCATATGGGAGGTTAGATATGCAATTGAATCGCTCTGGTTTAGGGCATCTTGCTCCTGGAGAGAATACGGATAAGATTTTTTAAATTTAAATTCTTGAGTCTGAATATAAAACTTTGTTTCTGTATTTAAATCAAAAGGAATATAATCAGAAACTTTGGTTATCTCAATTCCTGGTAAATACGCAAGCAACGATTTCCGAACCGCTGATTCGTCATCCTTTAGTATTCTTAGTAAAAATCGTATTCCTTTATGTTTTGTTGAAACCAATTCAAAACTAATTGTTGAACCAGAGTTATCATAGTTCTCAAGTGAGTGCAATGCAGTGAATAATTGATTGGTAGAAAGGGGAGATTTTAAGGTGTTATCAGTCGGCTTTATTTCAAGATATATATAGCTTCCCTTAATAAAATTAAGTACTTTTCTATACTGAAGATAAATAAATACAACGAGTATTATAAGTGATCCGATACTTAAGCCCGCAAAAAGGTTAATCCAAAAATGAGGAGAATTGACGAGGTCTACCAGCCAGTAAAGATACGAAGGTAAGTGGCTTTTAACAAAACCAAGTTTTGTTGAGTGGCTAGCTGTATTTTCTGCCCAATTAGATAGCATATAACATAATGCCTTAAAGTTTGGACAGGCTATTTTATGTGGAGTATAGCACAAAAACTAATAATTCTATTAATCTTAAATTCAAACTGAGTTAATAACCAGAAGTAGTAATAATGATATAATTTGATCTGTTGACAGTGAATAATAATGAGCGTAAACTAGTCATAACATGAATAGTTTTATATTCAAGGATTTAAGGTATGACTAAAGTTAAACAAAATAGAAAAAAATATAAAACTAGAGATATTAAACGTCCTCCTACCTCAAACCTCTCTTTGGAAGACAGACTTCAAGTTATTGCGAGCTTAATTGTTGACCGTATTATTGAAGATCAACAAAATGGAACTTTACATTTTAAAACTCGCCCGGAAGCCTGAATATGGAATCTAATTTTGTCATTCAAAACGCTATTGGATCACTTAGAGTTTCTTCTACCAAACAAGGATTAATAGGAGATAGCCCCAAAGACCAAGCCGAACAAATCAAAAGACGCGCAGAACAGCTTTCGTCAGTCTTAAATACTCGAGTTGAAATTGTGAAATGGTTTGAGTTTACTGAATCAGCCAGCGGTGAGCTTGAAATGCAACCTATTCTTGAAGCTCTAGAGTATTGTAAGAGCTCTAAAAATAACGTCAAATACTGCTTTATTAAAAGTATTGACCGAGGTACGAGAGGTGGTGCAACGATTTATGGGCAGCTAAAACAAATGTTTTCTAAATATGGAGTCCAGCTTGTTGATGTGTACGGAGTAATTGGTACACAGATGGTCAATACTCTATCTCACTTAGGAACTAAATATAAATGGTCTGAGTTTTCTCCTACCTGGACAACTGAACTTTTAGAGGCAGAAAGAGCAAAATCTGAAGTACGAGACATTTTAACACGCCTGATAGGGGCGGAAATAAACTATGTTCGGATGGGATACCGAGTCTGCTCTCCACCATTTGGCTTTATAAATGAAAAAATAGAAACTCCCAACGGCAAAAGGGTCACTTTAATCCCTCATCCAAAAGAATCTGTATGGATTAAGCGAATGTTTGAACTGAGAATTAAAGGCACAATGACTGACAGGCAAATCGTTCAAGAGATTAATAATTTAGGTTTTCGCACCAGAAAACATTTTATCCGTAATCCTCATAATCGAATGCAAATTATTGGGACTAATGGAGATAATCCTTTGACCATCAAGCAGTTTTGGAGATATATCGAAAGCCCAGTTTATGCCGGAGTCTCAATTCACCAGTGGACGAACAACAAGCCAGTGAAAGGGCAATTTGAAGGCTTGGTAACAATCGAGGAATTCAATAAAGCAAACAGGGGTAAACTGATCATAACTGAAGAGAAAGGTCAGATACAGATTCTGAAAAAGCAGCCTAAGGATTGGCAGTTAAAAAAGAGCGTGAATAATCCAAAGTTTCCTTATAGACGATATGTCATGTGTCCTGAATGCGAAAAACCTCTTTTTGGCAGTGCCAGTAAAGGTAGAACTAAATATTATCCGGCATATCACTGTAATAAACGAGGGCACCATTTTAGAGTTTCCGCAGAAGATATGGAGTTAGCGGTACAAACTTTTGTAAAAGGATTAAAAATCACTCCTCAATATGCTAGTGCTTTAAAAGAAAAAGCTTTGAAAGAATGGCAAAAAAGATCAGCTGACGCTAAAAACGATGTTTCAGAGCTTGATAAAAAGATTGAAGAGCTACAGCTTGAACTCAAATCTATGGGAGAAAAAGTAAAAATACTTTCTGCTCCTATCATGCTTAAACAATTAGAATCTGATGCTTTAAATGTACAAAATCAAATCGAACAGCTTGAGAAAAAAAAGAATGAAAAAGAAGGGGAAGTAATTAATTTAGAGGTAATCTTAGATAACATAGAATATTATCTGGCATCACTTGAGAATTTGTTGTTGGGAAGCCCCGATCCCCTTAAAAGAGCTGCCTATTTTGGGGTACTTTTCCAGGTGGCGCCAACCTACCAAGAATTAATTTCTGGCACCGCACCTTTAGAGCCTTGTATCGAGCTAAATAATGTTTTTTTAAAAGGTGAAGGACAGATGGTGAGCCGGCAGGGATTCGAACCCTGGACCAAGAGCTTAAAAGGCTCCTGCTCTACCACTGAGCTACCGGCCCTCTAATAATGTAAATGCTTAATTACTTACTATATTTTAACGTAAAATAGCTTCAAATAAAAGTATTTTATTAGAATAACTTATGGACTTGAAGAAAGATGCACATTAAAATCAAAAAGAGGAGTATTTGATTCATATCCTACACTTAAATTAGCGAACGAATCAAAATTGAAGAATGTAGCCCGTCCCGATAGTCTAATTATTTGATCACGATTCAAGTTATTGATTACATAAGGAGTTAAAGAAAGAGAAACTGCATTTTTATTTCCCAAATAACCACTTACTAAAATACTTTCTTTACTGTCAGGAATTCTACCCACACTGCTTATTCCTACAGCAGCTCCCGCTAGGGTTAAAATAATTCCAGCTGCGACTAAACAGCCACAACCTCCACCTACAATCTTCTTAATAAATCTTTCTCTACCTCTAGGATTATCTCCTATTGGCTCAATATATGATTCCTGCTCGTTAACATTTTCTTCTTCCCTCATACCTTATATTCTACTTAAAGATATATCAAAAACTGGTAATGTAAAGGTTAGATTGTGTTATAATTTACGAACTATAAAAGGCGCGTTCGTCTAGAGGCCTAGGACATCGGGCTTTCATCTCGAAAATCACGGGTTCGAATCCCGTACGCGCTACTTAAATAGAAGCGTATCAAAAACGGCAGTTGAAAGTTAAAAAAATATTGGTATATCAACCCCTAACTCTTTAGTCATAATTACCCTTGTTTTTCCATAGAGGTGTTTAAATCTACCTCTGCAATCAGTGAACTTAGTAAATCGTCTCTTTAAGATATTTTTGCATTATAGGCTTGTTTATTATATACTTCTTTTGATGTCAGGGAACATGGAACGAATTAAAAGATTGCCGCGAGCTATACATAATCCATTCGCTCAACCCTCTAATGAGGAGAAAGCTGTACATGTTATTGCAAGCTTTAGTAACTTACCACAATTCCAAGGAAGAGAGAATGAAGTTGCAGATATTATTACAATGATAAAAAAACAACCCACTGTCGATGATACTACCCCGAATTTGGGTCATCGGGTTGATTTTTTAAATCAAACTGAAATTTTATTAAGACAAAGGGTGCGAAATGGAGTAATCTCAGAAGAACAAGCAAAAGAATATTTGGAGGCAATAAATTCCCAAAGAGAAATAAGCAGCCTTAGACCTCCGACATTATTAAATCAACTAGTCTCGAGCTTTGGGACTTTGTATAAAGACACAATTGGGAACCAGAATATTTTAATCGCTAGTGCATCGAACTCTGTTGCAGGCAATCTCATTGGTGACCTTATTGTGCCCTTCTCCTCTCTCGATAACTTTTTAATCCGACAAGCATTTACCTTTGCTACAATCTACACAGCCTATAAAATATCTAGAACTTTTAAAAGATAATATTGTAACAAATTAGGACAAAAATTCAATTAACCTATCATTCCTTCAGTATATTTGTATGGCCAGAGCAAAAACGGAAGAGCTAATATTATCTATGGAGAAAATTAGACTAATCATGATTCAGAGTTTGTGGTGAACGGACAGGTAAACATCTTAGCTCAAAAAAATCATAAATGATTAAAAAATCCAGTACTTTATTTTAAATATTCAAATACTTAAAATAATAGAGATTTATTAAATAAAAGCTTATTCAGGTTTTCCAAATACTTTAATTGCTTCTGCTGCTAGTTGATCTAATGTAGAAATGATACTCCCTCCGCTTCTTCGAATTGCTCCTTCCACTTGGAGATTAACTATTCCGCCTTCATTATCTGCACTTAGTCTAAAATCCCCTCTATATCCTAAGATTGGCTTTCCTAAAGCATATCCAAACCCTATTTCACACGCTGTCCCGCTATCTACATCAGTTCCGTCCAAAATTGCTAATATCCCTTTACACCTCCTAATCGCCTGGAAATTATTATCAGCAATCTCTAGATTTAATCTTTGCCAATTCAATATTCTTTCTCTTCCTGCCGATAAAGATATCACTTCTTGAATTTTAGCATCATCAGTTAATTTCCATGGGTCTAGAGCTCCGTAACCTAAGCTCTTCACTAGAGGTATAATTTTCCCATAATAAAAATCTCTCCCCGCTTCAGAAAAACCAAATGGTCCTGCTATATATATTTCCATCTCACCTTTTACCATGACTAAAATTTACAACAAACCACTTCAAATTACAATTACTCTTATATTATTAAATAGAATCTAAAACTTTTTCTTTACCCAAATTTTATCTCAATCAGTAATATTTTGCTTTAATTTATAAATATTTCTTCAAGTTCTAGTCGAAGGAATGATAATACAAATAATGATTGTATCTAAATTTTTCAAATTTAAGTTTGAACTTCTTTTCATATTCATAAGTTGTTTTTTCTACTAATAACCCTATAATACTAACATGCTGGAAGCATCCAATATTGATACCACTGACCCAGTCTTTAAAAGGAATAAGATTACTTACTTTTCTCGCCTTGGATTTACTACTAGACCTGCTTTAAGAATGCACCAAGAAAGAGGTCTTTGGATAAGAGCCAATGATAGGAGAGATTGGGGTAATGTTACACAACATTGTTTGGCGGAGGTTGCAAGAGCAACAGTTTTAGGAAGATTGCTAAATCTACCAGCTGATATTGTAAATGATCTCCAGATGGCTGCAGCAATGCATGATTTTGGTAAAAAAGATGAAAAAATAATCGCACAGACTGCAGACTCACAGTGGAATGGATTCGAGCAGGCAGCAAATTTTACCAAACAGCTTATGATAGATTCTAAAGTTACCCCAGAAATAATAAAACTAGTTGAAAGTGTAGGACATTTGTCTCTTCCAGAAGCGCAGGAGATACTTAATCGTCAAACGATTTCTGATAGAGATATTGCCTTTCTCTTAATGCATTACATTGATGATTACACAGTTAATAGCGAATGGTCCCTACCTGCAAAAGTCACAAGCCAAGGCCAATGTGTTAACAGCCTAGATGATCGGATTGATAAAAATGAATCCACTTTCCGGTATTCAATATTAAATGAAGAAGGTAGAAAACACTTCAATGGAGAAACAACATTCCATGCACAAAGAAGAATCGGGAATATGGTTGAACAAACGATCTCAGATCTATTAAGATTAAGATCCGGAGTAAATGTTGAGCCTAAAGATATTCCTATATTCGTGGACAATATCATAAAAAATCAAATTATGGATTTAACTCTAAAATAGCCTGTTTAATCAAAACAAGCCGTCAAATTAATTGCAAAAGAAAAGTCCAAATATTACTCATTATAAATATGTCATAATTTCCCTGATAGTCTAATTTAAATTTATGAATGATTTTGTCATCATATTTTTTTAACACATTTCCTGGTATAAACAATTAATCATCAATATTGCTGAAATCATATTTTAAATAATTTTAGTAAAGAAAGAATGATTTCTGACTATCTTAAATTATACAAATCCATCTTAGAGAAAAAACTAAGGAACAATTATTCATCACTTTTTATATAATTCTTATCCCCAGCGCTGGAAGTAATTACATTAAAAACTTAGGTTTATCTTTACTAAAGTCTATTGTTAAATAATTTCTATTTTATCTATTTCTTTAATGCTGCTTAAAGGATAATGATCTGTAAAATTAACATTATGACCATTGGGAATGAATGGATCATTCATAATATAGTTTCCATTCGAACCGCTGACTAGAACTACAAAATGATCCGGTATGGGGCCTCCATCATATGAGATTCCAACAATAACTGGATCATGATTGCTGTCATTAAGAGTAGAATCAATATCCGATGAAACTCGCCTTGCACTCACTCCTCCTGCTGAGACGGTATACAACATATACGCCGTATTAGAGAAAAAATTAACAGGTATATTTATATCAAGAGGTGTCACTCTATGACCATAGTGAGACAGAACCATTGCTACAGAAGTCATTAAACATCCAGATTCGGCGATAGTTGTACCAGATGAACCATTTATTATGGCATTTCCCCATTCGGAATCTCTTTGATTATAGTAACAACCCCAGCCATCACAAACAGTTTGGTTACTTAAAAGTGAGGCTCCTCCTTGACTAGAGACGAAGTTTTGGAAAGCAGCTAATTGTTCTTCAGCTTGAGAAAGCAGTCTTTGATATGTTTCTTCATTATTTTGTGTGACTGTTAAAAGCTGTTGTTTTATCGTCTTATCTTGATCCAATTGAGACTGATAACTTGCAAGTTCAGTCTCTAGACTTTTCTCCTGTACTTGTCTTGTTTGTTTGTCAGTTTTTTGATCGTTATATGCCATCTTCGTCGCCTGCAGTTGATAGAGTAAATTTTTATCATAGGCTTGGATTACATCTATATACTTCAACCGCTCTAAAATATTTGCAATATTTGTAGATGAGAAGATCAAATCTAAAGGGCTAATATTACCTTCCCTATAAGTACTTACTATCTGCTGTAAAAGAACAGTTGTGGTTGAATTCAATACTCCTGACATTTTACTAATTCTTCCATTTAATGTATTTATCTCTGATCCAAGCTGACCGATCAGAAATTTAGTTTGCTGAATTTTTAATTCAGTAATTTTTGTTTGGGCATCTATAGTATTAAGCTGAGACTGAAGGGTCTTTTCTTGGCCTTTCGACTGGTTCAAAAGATCAGTATATTTATTAATCTGATCTTGGAGCTGCTGCATCTGATCTTGAGCCGTAGTTGATTGTGCAAGCACAGCAGGATTAGACGCTAAAAAATATACCAAAATAAAAAAAAGAATGAAGATCTTAAAAAGTCTCATACATTTACTTTTGTCGAATAGACAATTTAGAAGTATAAACAATTCTATCTTTTGTAATATATAATATTATCAAAGATCTGACAAGAAGGTTAGAAGCAACTTATTTACTATAAACCGATACTTCTTTCCCAAAGAAATCCTATAATCTTATCGCAAGTACCAAACCAATTGACTTAATTCAAAAATTTATTTTACTCTGAAAGGAACAACTTTGCTATCATCGGAAAATTTCCTATCAGAAAAACAAGATCTGGCACAATTAAGAGTTCTATTTGAGGTATCAATACCTAACTCATTTAAACGATCTTTGATAGCTTCTATATAATTTCTTCTTTTCATATCGCTTCCCATTATTCCCAATACATCAAAATTTAAAGCAAATCTTCTCGGATCAGGTATTGGACCTGTCTCATCTGATCTTTCTTTTCTACCTTTTATCATCATCAATAAACAAGTTACCCCTATTCCTTCTTCCTTCAATGATAATCTACGAGAATCAATAATTGGTGTAATATTTTCTGACATATCTTAAATTATATCAGATAAAGCAAGCACAAACCAATTTCTATAGGGTGATTATTAGATTCCGTTTTCTAATAATTTCAAAATAATAAAGATAGAAAACAATTAGTGATTAACTGAATTTCCTGATTCTGAAGAAACCGGTTGATTTGAATCTTCGCCGGAAGATGTAGCATTAGATTGACTATTCCCTATTATTATGGCTCTAAAATCTTGACGCATCTGGCTCAGATCAGCTCTTAGATGTCCAAAGCTACCTCTTATATTCTCTAAATCACTTCGGACGCCTCTTATATTAGTTTCATAGCTTGTTGAAGACAAGGATAATCCTTCTAATGTGGTTTTATCTGAAGTCAATTTAGTGTTGATCGTTGTTAAAGTTGAGCTGGCATCACTCAAAATTGACTGTAAGGCGGTAACATTCTTTCCCTGTGATTGAAGGGAGTTGATCAAATTTTGAATATTAGGAATGAGATTTTGCAACGATGATGTCAAAGAGAGTAAATTATTAACGGTTATAAGAAGTTGTATTCTGGGAATAAAATATGCATAGACTCGGTAGCTTACTATAATCTCTTTGCTATCAGCTTGTGCAGTTGATAAAGTTGTATCTGCATCAATTTTAGTTTTTAAATTTGTAAGATTTGAAATCTCAGTTTGGATCTCTGACTCTAATTGAGACTGTTCATCTGAAGGTAGACGTTTATCATCAGAAAGCCTGGTTGATAATTTATTAAGCCAGTCTATCCTGTTTGTAATCAACTGATCAGACCTTTTAATCACTGCATCTAAAGAATTTTGTTGATGCTGAGCTGTCCTCGAGGCTTCATTTATAGTACGATTAAAATCTCTTACTAATCCATTTCCATAATTTGCAGCAAAGACAACTGTACTGCTTCCTAGAAATAAACTTAATGATACAAATATAGTTAAAATCTTTTTCATATTACATTCCGCTGTTACTTTGCGATGATGCCTGATCTACAGATTGTAGATCTTTATCTAATTGAGTGGTATCGCTATTTATTGCATTAACCGTCTGATTCAAGGATTGATCAACGTTTTGCTCAGTTAAAGGCTGGTTCGGAATTTGAGCTGCCTGTGTAGAAACACTAGGCACAGGATTTAAAGGCAAATGGGTTTGAATATGATTTAATGATAATTGTGCTGCTGGGTAGGAATTTTTCTTAATCAATAAATAAGCTCCTCCGGCAGCAATTACCACAACAAACAATAAAATGAGCAACTTTACCATGTTTTTTTAGTTTACTATAACAGTATCTATTGTCAAGAGATCAAGAAAATTTGATTGAAATAAATTTTTCCAAATTAAATGAACGCCTATGAAAAGGAGTAAGGCCAAATAAGTTCAAAGCTTTTCGGTGAGCTACTGTCCCATAACCTTTATTTTTAATAAAGTTATAGGCAGGATATCTTTTATCAAGCTTATTCATTAAATCGTCCCTATAAACTTTGGCTATAATAGATGCTGCCGAGATAGAAGCGCAGATTGAATCTCCTTCTTTGACAGCTAACTGCATATTATGAGCAAAGTGTTTAATAAAAAAAGCATCTATTAAGACAAATTCAGCTTTTGGGGAAAGTATCTTTAATGATTTTCTAAAAGCTCGTTGTGTAGCTTTACCTATCCCTAACCGATTTATCTCTTTTACAGAGACCTCAGCTATTGCCCAAGACAGCGCTTTGTTTTTTATCTCCTTGTCTAATTTTTCTCGCTTAGCAGCTGAAATCATCTTTGAATCAGCTAAACCAAAAGGTAAAACTACATCCTGAGGAAAAATCACAGCACCCGCTACAACAGGACCTGCAAAAGCTCCTCTTCCCACCTCATCTATACCGCATACCAGATTAAATCCTTTACTCCAAAAAGTTTTTTCGATATCTAATGTAGGGAAAATCATTCTCCTTAAGGCTAAAACCAATTCGACTAAATCAACATTTCTTTATTAAATGCTAGAGGCTTGTTTTCCAGTTAGTTCTCGTAAAAAATATAGTTTACTGCGTCGTACATGAACTGCTTTTTTCTTTACTTCTATTTTAACAATTAAATTTGAGTTCACAGGCCATATCCTTTCAATTCCTAATCCTCCAGCTCCAATTCGTCTGACTGTCATCATCCTGTTTTCACCACGACCATGTAGAGATATCACTATCCCCTCAAATATCTGTATTCTTTGCTTATTCCCTTCAATGACCGTAGAGTGAACTCTTATAGTATCACCGACATGAATAAGTTTACCTTTTACTTCTAATGAGATCATGAACTGAATTTTAACCTTTTTATTCTTTTAAGTCAACTTAATAGTCCCTTTACCTAAGACATTTTCAAGTGCAGAGACCAAAGGGGGTTCCAGTTTAATTCCAAATGGTAAATCCATTTTTCTAAGATTATTTCCACCGCTTGGTAAATATAATGCTACTTTCACTTTTCCAGGATAATCTCTTAAGGTCCTATTGACCATTTGTAAAATTTCTATTCCGCAATTCCTCGGCACATAGATTCCAACTTCTTTTTGAAGTTTATTTGAAACGTTAGGAATTTTTTCTAATTTATTATGACTGGTGATATTCAAGTCTACTGTTGAGGGATCAAATGTTTTTGGATCAAACAAAATTAGCTTATCAACTATTAGTGAAATCTCATCTTCTCTTTTATCTACCTTGGCCCACATTAAGACTATATTATCTTGAACTAATACATTTTTGACATCTTGAAAAGTTTTTGGAAATACCACTCCTTCTATTTCGGAAATAGAGTCTGAAATTTTAACAAAAGCCATCTCAGATGCGGTTTTTTTGGTGATTACTTTTTTTACTCCGCTAATTATTCCCGCAATAATTATTCTTTGTCCTACAGTCTCTGAAGATAAAGAAGATATCCTATTTGAGGTATAACTTTCAGCCTGTTTTATCAAAGATAGAAATGGAGGCTCATGCAGATAAAAGCCTAAAAGCTCTTTTTCAAACTGTAAAGTTACTTCAAGACTCCAATCTTCTACTTTAGGAAGTATAAAAGGAGCTTCACTTATAACCTCATTATCAGCAAATAACCCGACTTGGCCTAAACTTTTATTTTTAGAGCTTACATGCGCCTGTTCCAGACATTGATCGACAGCAACCATTTGCGCAGCTCGTGAACCAAATGTATCGAGAGCACCTGCTTTTATTAAACTCTCTAAAGTTTTACGATTTACTAATCTATTATCTACACGCAGACAAAGGTCCATTAAAGAAGAATATGCTTTTTGATTTCTTTGATTGATTATCGATTCGATGGCTGAAATTCCGACATTTTTAATAGCCGATAAACCAAATCTTATTCCCTGCTTAACTCCGGTTGGAAAACTCTCTCCTACCTGCCTCCTTAAATCTTCTTCAGAAAGATTAGAAAGATCCTCAATTGTAAATCCTGTTCCTGACTTGTTAACATCAGGCGGTAAAACTACGATTCCCATTTTTTTACACTCATCCATTGCAGAAGCTATCTTATCTGTATCACCGTATTCGGCAGTCATTACAGCCGCCATAAATTCAACTGGAAAGTTTGCTTTCATATAAGCTGTCTGATATGTAATAATTGCATAAGAAGCTGCATGAGCTTTATTAAACCCATAAGCGGCAAAAGGTTCAATTAATTTAAAAAGTTCATAGGCTCTTTCCTCGCTCATCCCTTTTTGGATACATCCCTCAATAAAGTGATCTTTTTGTTTTGCCATCTCTTCAGGAATTTTTTTACCCATCGCTTTACGGAATTTATCAGCATCAAGCCAAGTATACCCAGCTAGATTAATAGCAGTTAAAAGTACATCATCTTGATAAACTAATAAACCTAAGGACCTTTCAAGATAAGATTTCATTCGCTCATCAAAATAGCTAATTTTTCTTGGATTATGCTTTCTTGAGATATACTCTGGAATAATAGCAAGAGGTCCGGGACGGTAAAGAGCTATCATCGCCATAATATCAAAAATATTAGTCGGTTTTAATTCAATTAAATATTTGGTCATTCCTTCACCTTCTATCTGAAAAAGTCCCATCGTCTCTCCACGCGCTAAAAGCGCGTAAGTTTTAGAATCGTTCAAAGGTAATTTATTTAGATCAATATCTATTCCTCTTGTTTCCTTAACGATCTTAACGCTCTGTCCCAGAATAGACAAATTTCGAATCCCTAAAAAATCCATTTTGACAAGTCCCATACCATCCTCTCCAACGGAGAACATGTCATATTGAGTTACCATACCTTCCCCATGAGAATCTCGTTGTAGAGGAGTATAGTCGGTAAGAGGTCCTGGCGCTATTACCACTCCCGCAGCGTGAACAGATGCTTGACGAACAGTTCCTTCTACTTTTTGAGCTAAATCGAGAAGATTTTTTACCTCAAGGGAACTTTTATATAAATCACTTAACTCTGGAACTTCCTTTATGGCATCTCCTAAAGATTTATGGAATCCTTGATGAGGTGGAGGAACAAGTTTTGCTATCCTATCTACATCTCCATATGGCATACCTAATACACGACCAATATCACGGACCGCAGCTCTTCCCATCATTGTCCCAAAAGTAATAATTTGGGCTACTTTATCCTCACCATATTTCTTTTTTACATATTCTATAATCTCTCCTCTTCTATCATCTGCCATATCACAGTCAATATCAGGAAGAGATGGACGAAGCGGATTTAAAAACCGTTCAAATGGAAGCATAAATTCTATTGGATCAACTAATGTAATACCTAAGCAGTAAAGTACAAAAGATCCTGCTGCAGATCCTCTGGTATTTGTGATTATCCCTTGAGTACTAGCCCAATTCATGAAGTCAGCCACTATCAGAAAATAAGTCGCATATCCTTTTTGGTCGATCACTGATAGCTCATACTCAAGTCTTTCTTTTCTTAAATTGTAAGTAGGATCTTGAGGAGAAAACTTCTTCCCAAATCTCTCAATACAAATTTTTCGGAGATATTCGATAGGAGTATATTCCTTAGGAATATCAAAAATTGGGAAAGATGCTTTCCCCAATGTGAGTTCAACATTAACTTTATCTGCTATTTCTAGACTTGTTTCGATAGATTGAGGAATATCGGCAAACAACTCCTTCATCTCTTCTTCTGATCTTAAGTAAAGATTAGGCGTATCTATCATACGCAGTCTATCAATATCTTTAATAAACTTTCCCGTCTGTACACAAACAACAGCATCTTGAGCTATAGCATCATCCGCCTTAACATAATGGAAGTCGTTCGTCGCAACTATCTTTACTCCTAATTTTTTACTTAAATCTTTAATAACCTTCCACGTTAAGTCCTGCAGCTTCCCCATCTGTTCTAACTCTTGTCTTACTTTAGGATCAAGTGATGAATTTTTTAATAACTCTAGATATTCATGATTTTGGACTTCAAAGTAATAATTACCTTCTCCAAATATTGATAAATAAGTTTTTGCTATCTCCTCCGAATCTGACCAATTATCATCCTTTAAATTACGAATAAACTCTCCTGCTGGACATCCTGATAAAGCTATAAGCCCTTCATGATATTCTTTTAACAATTCTTTATCAATTCGTGGTCTGTAATAATATCCATCTAAATGACCTATTGTCACAAGCTTCATCAAATTGAGATATCCCTGATAATTCTTAGACAGTACTGTTAAATGGTAAGGTTCTGTATCCAGCTTCCCTTCTTTATCTTTATGAGATCGTTTAGCTACATAAAGTTCACAGCCAATAATTGGTTTTATACCTTCTTTTGTGGCTTCTTTATAAAGTTCTATCGCTCCATACATCGATCCATGGTCTGTTACTGCAATAGCAGGCATACCCTGCTCTTTAACAGTTTTGACTAATTTTTTAATCTTAGACAAACCATCTAATAATGAATATTCCGTATGGCCATGAAGATGAACGAATTTACTCATAAATTACTCTTAAACTTAATTGATAATTATTTTTGTTAACTGTTATTCTAACAGTACTATTCCACACGAACGCAAGTAGGGAAAGTTATAAATTATTAAGAAAGCAATTCTGAAATTAATTCTTTAACTATCTTCGCATCTGCTTTAGATTCAGTTTTTCTCATAACAGCACCTACTAAAACTCCTATAACCGCTATTTTTCCAGATTTATAGTCTGCAACAGCTTGAGGATTTTCTTTAATTATTTCCTTCACTACCTCTCTTAAAGCACTTGTATCACTTATTATTCCACTCTTTTTAAAAGTTATTTGAGAAATTACTTCCTCTGGAGAGACTTTATTAATATCAACATTTTTATTTATAAGAAAGTTAGCTACATCTACAGCTGAAATTTTATTCTCTTCCCCTAAAGATACGGCATCTTCAAAAAAATCAACTAAAAATCTTTCGGATACAATTAATTGAGATTGATAATAACTTAATCCATACATTGATTGAAGCCTCTTTAAAATCTGCTCTGGTAATTCCGGTAAGCTTTTTCTTATCTCCTCAAGTTTTTCTATTTTTAAAGGAAGAAGATCCGGGTCAGGAAAATAACGGTAATCATGAGCCTCTTCTTTTTCTCTTTGCACAAATGTTTCCTTCTTGTTTTCATTCCACCCTCTGGTATGTTGTGTTATTTTTTCGCCTTTTTCTAATAGCTCTTGCTGTCTTTTAATTTCGTATTCAATTGCATCACCCATAAACTTAAATGAATTTATATTCTTCAGTTCTACTCTATACTCAGGGAGCTTGCTTTCTCCTGCCTCTCGTAAAGAGATATTTGCCTCAAGCCTCATATTCCCTTTCTCCATATCAGCCTCTGATACCTCTAAGTAGCGAAAGATTTGTTGTATCTTTTTCGCATAAATTCTTACCTGTTCAACCTCTCTAAAATCAGGTTCTGAAACAATCTCCACCAAAGGTACTCCGGAGCGATTAAAATCTATCGCTGTAATGCCGTCTAGATGAGATAACTTTCCTGTGTCTTCTTCTTGATGTACTCGATTAATCCGTATCCTTATCTTTTGATTCTGGCTGTCTTCTATATCTACATACCCATTGGTACATAAAGGCCATCGGTATTGAGAGATTTGATATCCTTTGGGTAGATCTGGATAAAAATAATTTTTCCGTTCAAAACGGGAGTTCTCAGCTATCTGACAATTCAAAGCTAAGCCTATTTTAATACAATCTTGAATAGCCTGAGCATTAGTAAATGGTACTGCTCCTGGAAGGCCTAAACATACAGGACAAGTAAGCGAATTCGGTTTTTGTCCAAAATAATCAGCAGAACAGCCACAAAACATCTTAGATAAAGTTTTTAACTCTACATGTATTTCAAGCCCTATTATTGGTTCATATCTTTTCATATTGGAAATCTTCCCCCCGACAATTAACTCATATCCACAGTCGGTTTCATTTTATGCCACTCAGTTGATTGTTCGTAAACTTCTGCAATGGTAAGTATTTTCTCTTCATCTAAATATTTACCTAAAATTTGCAGCCCTACCGGCAGACCATCAGAAAATCCACAAGGAAGAGAAATACTTGGAATTCCTGCTAAACTCGCAGGAACTGTATAAGCATCTGAGAGATACATTGCTAAAGGATCTGCCATTTTTGCACCCAAATTCCAGGCAGTAGTTGGTGAAACAGGCCCTACTATAACATCACATTTTTCAAAAGCTCTCTCGAAATCTTGTTTTATCAGAGTCCTAACTTTTGCAGCTTTAATAAAATAGTCTTCATAATATCCAGATGATAAAACATAAGTTCCAATCATAATTCTTCTTTTTGTTTCCTGGCCAAAATTATCCCTGTCAGTCCCAAAACGTATTCCATCGAATCGTGCCATATTAGAAGAGACCTCGGATGGCATCAGGATATAATAAGTAGCTATGGCATATTCAGTACATGGTAAAGAGATATCAATAATTTGCCCTCCTAATTCTTCCATTTTAGAGATTGCCTTTTTAACTGCGCTTTCAACACCAGTATCAAGTCCTTTGCCAAAATACTCTTTAGGAACGCCTATCTTTATTCCTGATAAATTATCAGATTTTTTAGTTTGACTTTTAATATTGGAGTAAGAGACTGCATTATTATCATACCCATCTTCTCCTTGAATCCAAGAAAGAATTAGTCTCGCATCAGCTACAGATTTAGTAATCGGACCAATTTGGTCAAGCGAAGATGCCATAGCGATTGATCCATACCGAGAAACTCGACCATAACTTGGTTTTAGTCCCACTACACCGCAAAGTGATGCCGGTTGCCTGATTGATCCACCAGTGTCTGTTCCTAAAGCAAATGAACAAAGACCTGCTGACACAGCAACTGCAGAACCGCTTGACGATCCTCCAGGAACTTTATTCAGATTCCATGGGTTTTTTGTTGGACCATACGCTGAATTCTCCCCTGATGACCCCATAGCAAATTCATCACAGTTTGTTTTCCCTATAATCCGAAGGTTGTGATAAGATAATCTTTCTATAACCGTAGCATTATACGGAGGAATAAATCCTTCCAAAATCTTTGATCCTGCTGTAGTAGGTATACCCTCAGTAACGATCACATCTTTAACTGCATATGGTATTCCCGAGCTTCCTTGACAAATATAAAGATATGCATTAAGAATCGGATTGAGATTGTCTATCTTTTGCTGATAAGCTCTATTTAACTCTTCTTCACTAATCTTTTTATTATCTAGAGCTTCTAATGTTTCCGTTAAAGTAAGATCTGTTAAATCATTCATTAAATATTCCTTTAGTTACAAAAAAACCATTTCTTTGCATTTTTGCATTTTGTAAGGACTTCTTTTGAGTTAATGATGGTTCTACCTTATCACCCCAATTAATATTCTTAAGACCAGTAACATTAAATGTTGGTTCTACTTGGTTACTATCAATTCTCTCCAATTGTTTAACATAGCTTATAATCTCTGAAAGCTGGCTTGCAAATTTTTCATATTCACTCTCCTTAATAGGTAGATTAGCTAGCTTTGCCAACTTTTTTATATCCTCTTTATTAAACATATCAAGGATTATACTCTATAAATCCAATCGAGTTAAGCTGTAATCTGAAATTAAACTTTTGGTAATAATTCTGTTAGATTATCTTTTTACAAGGCTTTAAATATTGATTTTAGCTTGCATTTGTTGTACAATTTCAACTCTAATGCCCAAAGAACTAAATTCTTCTCCAGATCTAGGATTATATATAGCAGGAGCTGGTTATAAAGAATCATCACAAACAGGATTTCCCTTTCCGACTGAAAAAATCCTAGAGGATTTCCGTTCAACTTTTGAACAAAAATATGGTGATAATTGGATCGTAACTGTTTTAGGTAACTTTAGACATAATCTTCCAGACGGTTATCATAGAATATTATTTAAAAGACACAATTTATTAGATGTGCCTTTCAATCAGATACCAGGATACGGATGTAAAGGTCTTACTTATTACAGGTCCACACTTTCTCCAGGAAAATTCTTTTCCCTTATAGATGAGGCAATAAATCAATCTTTAAGTATAGAAACTGTTAGAGAATTTCAAGAGCATATAAATAGAACAGGAAGAGGAATCAGCGACCTTTATTATTACACATTGGGCGTTTATCAAATATTACAACCGCCTTTTTCTGCCTACGATTTAACCAGGTAGTTATTTATCAAATCTTCCTTCCATTTGATGGAGTGCTTTGATCCTATCCTTAATAGGAGGATGAGTATTAAATAAATTAATAAACCAGTTAGCTGCATTTTCGCCTCTAAAAGGATTCACAATCCACAAATGAGCAGTAGCTGGAGTAGCTTCTTGAACTGGTTCGTCATCTGATGAAATATCCTGCAGAGCTTGCGCTAACCCTTCAGGATCCCGAGTTAGAAACGCCCCCGATGCATCAGCTAACAGTTCTCTTCGTCTTGATATTGCAAGTTGGATTAAAGTCGCAGCAATTGGAGCAAGAATAGCTGCAATTATTCCCACTAAAAAGAAAATCTGTCCACCTTCATTCTCATTTCTATCTCTTCCTCGAAACCAAGTCATCTGAAAAAACCAATTAGCAAGAAGTGCTATTAACCCTACTAATATTGAAACAACACTCATAAGGAGTGTGTCTCTATCCTTAACATGGGAAAGCTCATGAGCAGCAACTCCTTCTAACTCTCTTTTATTAAGCTTTGCTAAAATTCCTGAAGTAAATACAATAGCAGCATGCTTTGGATCGCGGCCTGTTGCAAATGCGTTTGGAGATGGATCATCGATTATATATATTTTTGGAGTAGGAAGACCATCAGCAATACATAAATTTTCTACTAAATGATACAATTCACGATTACTGCTTACTGACACAGGCTGCGCATTAGATAAAGCAAGCACCATCTTGTCAGAGTAATAATAAGAAACAAAATTCATAATTCCAGCCATAACCAGAGCAATTCCCATAAAACTTGCAGCATCTACAACAGGATATCCTAAGGCACGGGCGAATATATACACTACGGCTAAAATAAAGACAGAAAAAAGAAACATTATAAGCCAAGTTTTAAAGATATTAGTACTAATCTGATTTTGAGCTGAAGCAATTGCCATGTTCCAATTTTACCACAAATATCACATCAAATGATATCTTTCGATCCTAAATATTGAGTAAAAACTCTATCTTTCAAAGAAGTTAAAACTTAACCTGTACATCAGCTTTTTCTTCATCTGATGCTTGGAAGAACTCTTCAGGAGTAAAATGAAATAAAGAAGCAATCATTGCTCCCGGGAAAGTCTGAATTGAAGTATTGTAGTCTAAAACATTCACATTATAAAACTGTCTCGCAGCAGCAACTTTAGTTTCCGTATCTGATATCTCTTCCTGAAGCTCTTTAAAATTATCAGATGCCTTAAGTTGAGGGTAGGCTTCAGCTATCGCAAAAAGTGATTTTAAGGCTCCTGTTAGCTGATTATTTGCTTCAGCGGACTCTTTGGGGCCTTTAGCCGACATCAAAGCAGATCTAGCATTCGCCACATTTTCAAAAATCTCTTTTTCATGCTTCGCATATCCTTTTACAGTCTCCACTAAATTTGGAATAAGTGAAGACCTGCGTTTAAGTTGAACATCAATTTCTGAAAAAGCCTCTCGAACCCGATTTCTCGCTAAAATCAGTCCGTTGTAACTTAATAAAACTCCCAATATTAATACCCCAATAATTGCTAAAACAACCCAAACTGTAATCATACTGCTATCTTAAACCATTTGGAAAACTTTGTCCACGACCAGCTATTTACTACATCTTCATACTCTGCCCATCCTCTTCTTGCTGTTGCGATACCAAATTTTATATTTGTCATTTGAGAGACGCTGTGAGAGTCCGTATCGATTACTAGCTTTACATTTTTTTCTTTTGCTTTCCTAATTAAATAGTCTGACAAATCTAATCTATCAGGGTATGCATTTATCTCCATAGCTTTTTGATTTTTTTCTGCATAGTTAAAAATTTTCTCCCACTCAACTTCATACCCTTCTCTTTGATTTAAAATTCTCCCTGTAGGATGAGCCAAAACCTTAACATATTGATTTTCTAAAGCTTTAAGAATACGTTTTGTCATCTCAGATTTATTCATTCTAAGTAAAGAATGAACTCCTGCGATTGCAAAGTCTAATGTTTTAAGAATTTCATCATCAACAGAGAGACTACCATCCGGTAAAATATCTACCTCGAGTAAATTTAATACTCTTATCCTCTTAGCTTCAGATGAGTTATTTAATTGTTCAATATATTTAGTCCTATTTCTTATCAATTTCTTAATTTGATCTTTAGTATGCGTCGTAAATCCAGGAGGATGATCAGCAATACCAATATATTCATACTCTAGTAAATTAGCATTTTTTATAATCTCTTCTATTGAGTTTTCTCCTGGTCCGTGAGAAGGCTCTAGAGAAAAGTTTGAATGAAGATGTAAGTCTCCTTTTATAGAATTATATTCAATAAGTCTAGGTAATTTATGAGCTAAAGAAGCTTCTATCTCGCCAGTATCCTCTCTAATTTCAGGAGGAGGTGTATCCATTCCAAGTATTTTATAAAAGTCGTTTTCAGTTTTAGTAGGTACAATCTTACCTGTCTTTTTATTTTTAACTCCATATTCAGAAAGAGAGAACCCCTTTTCCTCCGCAATACTTCGTAAATGAATATTATGTAATTTAGAACCTGTAAAATGCTGCAATAATGACCCATACGCAATTGGCTCTACCAAGAGGAAATCTGCATGAATTCCGCTTTTAAAAATTACAGTTACTTTAAATTTTCCTTCATTTATTACCTGAAATACTTGTGGAGATTCTGATATATGCTTGACTACTTTTTCCGGTTTGTTTGTAGCTATTGAGAAATCAAGGTCTCCAACAGTCGACACCATTCTTCTTAAACTTCCTAAAACATCAATTTTTAAAACTTCCGGAAACTGCTTCATATATTCAATAAATAACTCTGCTTGATTATATGCATATGGAAGCAGCATTCTTTCTGTTTGTAGATTCGCTAATTCTTGAATCCCTAACAAAACTTTCTCGGCAATCTTTTCAGAAAATCCTTTATTAACAAGTTCTCGATCTGTTAGCTTCTTTTTCAGGTCCTCGAGACTCTCTGCCCCAAGATTTGCAAGCTCCAAGGCTGTTTTCGGTCCTACTCCAGGTATATTAATAAATGCAAATACTTGTTGAGGAAGGCCTGCTTTTATTTCCGTCCAATGTTTTACATTCCCAGTTTTAAATAGTTCATCTAAATGAGAAGCAATACTTTCACCTATTCCTGGAACTCCTTCCAACTGCCCCTGCTCCCGGATTGTAGCTATATCCTGGTCCAAATGTTCAACTGCATCTGCCGCAGTTTCATAAGCCCTGATTTGAAATATGTTTGCCTTCTTTAGTGTATAGGCTGTTGCAACTTCTCGGAGTAAATCAGCAATCTCTTTATTAGTAAAATAGGCCATCAAAGCTAATATAGCATATACTTAATCGGAAAATTAGTCCCTCACATAGCACTTCTTCCTTAGTTGATATTAGCTATCAAAATGTTATAAAATTAACAGACTTTATTATCTTTTATATGTCAGCTATCAAAAGACATTAAAAGGTATTCCAATGGGATCGTAGCTCAGTTGGCTAGAGCGCGGGCTTGTCACGCCCGAGGTCGCGGGTTCAAGTCCCGTCGATCCCGCTTAAAGTTAAATTATTGTATAGAAAATCTCCTCAATAATCTTTTACTCAGGTTATAAATATCCACATCCATTTAGATATTTATCTATAGTGAAAAAGTTACGATACATATGAGACAAGTAAGCGAAAATTGCCAAGTGATTTTAACAAGCTAATCTACACTAGACCGAAGTATTCAAAACGTGTATATCGTAGTCTGATGACTACCTTACAAACAGTATTAGGTTTTGATACTTCAGACAGAGACAAGGTTAGATTCCATGTTTTAGAAGTATTCTATCAAGGAGGATGGAGAGCTGTGCATCTGGCATTTCCTAAACTTTCCCGAGCAACTCTTTATCGATGGAAAATAGAGTATGAGAAATCAGGGAAAAGATTAAACTCATTAGTTCCCCAGTCAACAAAACCACATCACACCAGACAGATGCAAACACCCCCTCAAGTAGTGGAGCTCATTAAAAGTTTAAGGCAGCACTATCCAAGGATGGGAAAGGTAAAGGTAAAAAGATTTACCGATATTTTTTGTGAGAAAGAGGGATTACCTCCCTTACAAGAAAGTACCATTGGGAAAGTTATTAAAAGACATCATCTCTTTTATGCTGGAAAAGGGAAAGTCAGGAGAGTGAGAAAGAGTCAACCTAAAGTGAGGATTAAGCTCTGTCCCCAAGCAATGAATACAAAGGCAGGGTATATCCAGGTAGATGGAGTAAAGTTTTACTATGTAGAAAGATACTATTACTTTTTAACAGCAGTAGATATTGTGTCCAAACAAGCCTGGGTAAAGATGGTACCAACCATTAATTCAAAGCAATCAGCTCAATTTTTAGAGATGATCCAAAAGGAGGCATATTATCCAGTTCATACTATCCAAACAGATAATGGATCAGAGATCCATGCCTTTTTTGAGGAAGCAATTACTGAATATGCTTTAACCCATGTTTTCTCTTATCCCAGACATCCTAAAACCAATGGATTTGTAGAGAGATTTAACTGGACTATCCAGGATGAGTTTTTATTTGAAGCAGAAGATTATCTGTTGTATCCTGATGAATTTGAGGAAAAACTAAAGGGATGGTTAATCTGGTACAATGAGCAAAGGCCTCACCAATCTCTTGAATACTTATCACCTTTACAACGTTACAAGAAAGGAGACTCTTGTCTCAAAAGTATGTGACTAGGACATATAGATGATATTTTTCAGAATTTTTTATATAATATTCGCTATGGCTATAGAACCAGAACACAATTCTATTTTTCCTTCACAAAAGCTTAAAGAAAAACGTCTAGCTGATATAAAAGCTGAAGCTATGATAGCTGACGGAATGTGGAAAAAAGCTATCTTGGATCCCTTAAGACTTAGATTTGTTGAATTATTGATCGATCGAAAAAATAGATTAGAATCCAGTGGAATAAGACTCGCCTACGATATAATGTATAATCAACAATTAATAATGACTGAAAAACTTTACGATTCAAGGATAAGTCCTGAAAATGAATAAAGCGCAAAATCCTATACTTATAAGTATAAATCTCAATTATAAATTTTAATCCTCAACTTTTGGCAATCAGATACACTAACTTAACCTAAAATTATTAATCAAAAATATTTTTCCATTCGATAATATCTATTCTATTCACTCTTTTAATAATCTTACATTCAAATTATCCAGTCTAAACAAATATTAGATAAATTCTTGGTTAATTGTTTACTAAGAATCTAGAAAGAAGGTTATAATGCCCAAATACGGTAAAAAAACAGTATGTCGCCAAGGAGATGCGAGAATATAAACATCAGCATAAATGGAAAAGTCTCAAACAAGCAATAGCGGTTGGACTGAGTGAAGCCAGAGAGAATGGAGTAAAAATACCAAATAGGAAAAATAAAAAGAATTTAGGCAAGATTTCAAATTAACCCCTTGACAAATTTTTATAACTTGTGTAAAAAGTAGCTGTTAACTTGTAACTAATACAAGATACAAGACAATAGTTCAAGACGATATACAATTAAGGATTAAAATGGCTAGAACAAAAAAGACAAACAACAGAACATATTCTCTTAAAACAAAAGTGGCTACAAATTCTGGGAAGGAGTCATTACTTAATTCAGATTCTGTGTTACAAAAGCTAGAATCGCAGCTGAATCTAAATCAGTCATATGTTAGCTTAATTATTGGTTTAGTTATTGTCCTTATCGTTGGTATTTTAGTTTTTAATCACTTAAAAAATCAGTCAGCGAATTTAGGAACAGCTGAACACACGATACAACAGGCTACCGCATCAAATAACCAAAAGCCATCAACCACGTCCTCAACTGAGGCTGGTGGAAAATACACAGTAAAAGAAGGCGATACTCTTTTTCTAATCGCTCAAAAATTCTATCAAAATGGTTATGACTATCCTTTAATCGCTTCTGCTAATAAGATATCTGATCCTGATGTTATTTCTACCGGTCAAAACCTAAATATTCCTAAATTAACGACAAATACTACTCCTCTTGGAACAGGGGGATCAACAGACCAAACAATTTGGGGAGAAAAGATTACGGGAGATACCTACACTGTACAAAAAGGTGATTGGTTGTCAAAGATAGCAGGACGAGCATATGGTGATATATATGCTTATACAAAGATAGCAAAAGCAAACAAAATTACTGATCCGAATAATCTTGAAGTTGGAATGGTTCTAAAAATTCCCCGCTAATCATTTTTTTTAGTATATAATACTAATCATATCTTATTCTAAAAATCTTTCTGAGTCTAAATTTGATTATAAGATGCGGCAGTAGTTCAGTGGTAGAATGTCTCCTTCCCAAGGAGAAGGTCGCCGGTCCGAATCCGGTCTGCCGCTCCAGACGGGGCAGTATCCCCAGAAAAGCATTTTATATCGTTTTTAGCTTCAAAATAATGGTTCAAAGTAATTCTATACTTCTTCATAACTTCCTGGCTAATTAAATTTCGAGGACATAGGAATCGAACTAATATCTTCTTTCGTTTTCTATATTAATAATTTTATTAGGTTACGCTTGCTTTTTAAGTTTTGTTTTTAAATAATTAAGATATGGCGCAAGAAAATATTAACCCAACACAA
Organism: Candidatus Daviesbacteria bacterium; assembly: GCA_027451625.1. Classification (GTDB taxonomy): domain Bacteria; phylum Patescibacteriota; class Microgenomatia; order Daviesbacterales; family UBA10151; genus DAIDIY01. Next base: position 26,819 of record DAIDIY010000050.1, read on the forward strand.
ATTCCAGTGAATCCAGATGCCCCGATACCATCTTTAAACCAAAGCGGTTACCTTCTCCCTATTATTGGTGTTATATTACTTATTCTAGTTGTAGGTGCTGGAGCATATTATTTAGGAACTACTCAAAATAATAAACCAGAACAACCACAAACCATTATAACTAGTAAAAATACTCCTCAATCTTCTCAAAATATTAATCAACCATTATCACCTACCACAAATATAGAACAAAATACTACTACAAATTGGCAAACATATACTAATACAAAGCTCGGATATTCCTTCAGTTATCCCCCCAATTATGAGGTAAAAGGCAATGAAGGCGATGCCAATCTTTTTCCTATTACATCCACAGTTACAGGAACAGCAGTTATTCCTTTAAATGGAGATTCAAGCAGTAGAATATTTTCAACATTAGATATAGGAACCAGTGTTGGCATGGGTGCTTATTTTGGCAGCAGTGATTTTAGTACTGCTGCAATCGAATCCAGATATATCTTATATGGTGGTCCAAATGGCCAAAGTCCAACGTTGAGTGTTTACCCCATTACCTTAAGCGGAGTTAATGGTTATAAAGTTATCATAAATGGAATAATGTACGGCCCCGACAATAAATCGACTGGTCCATCAACACAAACCGACTATTACATTAAAGCAGGTAATGGACACGTATTGAATATCATAGTTGCAAATAACAATGCTAACGCAAGTTCTATCCTCTCTACCTTTAGATTCAAAAACTAATGTTAAAAATTTTGTTCTCAGAACAACCTCTTACCTAAAACCTTTAATTGTTCTCGTCATTTTGATACATTTCCATTAAACTATTAAAATGAGAAAGAAAGTTGAGTAGAATTAGTTCAAAATAATTTGCATGTCCCGCTCTGAGTGTTTTTTACAGAACCTATTTAAATGCCAAAACTAAAGCTTGTGAGTCTTGCTTTTTTAATATTTCTCCATCTGCATTAAAAAACTTAACATCTTTAAAATTATTTTGTAGAAGAAGATTCATTAGTTCCTTTGAGCTATAGTATCTTAATGCCCATGGATGATTTAAAGGAGGCGGTGTCTTTTTATCTTTTTCATCAAGAGATATTTGGAAGATCAATCCTCCATTATCAGTTAAAACCCGATAAGACTCCTTTAAATAATTTTCTAAAACTGTAGTTGGCAAGTGTTGGAAAACTATTACCGAAAAGATCAAGTCAAAAGAGTTGTCTTTAAAGAGTCTAAGATCTTTTCCATTATTTTCATAGAACCTAGTATTTGGATAAGAGATATTTTTCTTAGCTAACCTTACCATAGAGTAAGAGATATCTACTCCTACTAAATAATCGACATATTTATGTAAAGAGTATTCTACTCTACCTACACCACAGCCAATATCTAACACTTTACTTTTTTTACTAATTAAATTGAATTTATTTAAAATTTTGACAAAATCATCTCCTCTGTTGTAAACCTCTGAGGCACTATTTGTATCCTCTAGCACTGATTGCCAGGGATGAATAAAACCTGCTAAATACCAATATATTTTTTGTGGAATAAACGATGATATATAAAAATTTAAATTCTTAAGCATCTTCGACTTAACTTTAATTTATGATGAAGCTAGCAAGATAATCCAAACTAATAAAAAAGGATAAAATAGGAATTAATGAATGGACCTTCC
>DAIDIY010000051.1 GCA_027451625.1 Candidatus Daviesbacteria bacterium
GGTTTACCATCTTTTAAAAATGGTTCATAGCCGTTAATAAAGATTGAATCACGAAACGGATAAACCAGCTCTTCTAGATAAGTACTCCTTGTTTGATCTTTAATAGCAGTATAGGCAAATTCTGGTGGATAATTCAATTCAAGAGGCAAAAATGGGAATCGGGTTAATCCTCGATAAGCATTTTTATAAAATGGAATGACATCTTTTCTAAACAAAAATGTATAAAAAGCGGCTACTCCTGGGACTTGAATAGTATCTCCAGGTTCAGTAGAACGTCTGGATTCAGGAAGTGGAGAAAAATTATTGACCGATGATGGACCGGGAGCTAGAAGATAAACTAAAAAAGATAATGAAAGAATAGTAAATATTATTTTTAGAACCATATTATTGCCACAATCTTACTCTTCCTAATTTATAATGCAAATCTTTTATCCCTCTCTCCCCTATTTTGACAGCTGGAACACCTCCGACCACAAAATAATTTGGTACATCTTTAGTAACCACTGCTCCAGCAGCAATTATTACTCCATCCCCTACAGTAACCCCCGGAAGGATAATCGCCCTAGGACCAATAAAGACATAATCACCGATCTTAACTGGTGCTGATATAGCATGAAAATCTTCTGAGTGAATATCATGTTCTGAATTATAGATCATTACATCGGATGATATATCTACATATTTTCCGATCTTCAATGGATTTCTTCCATCTAAAAAACAATTCTGTCCGATAACGCTTCCCTCTCCAATCTCTACTCCAGCAGGATAAAAAAACTGAGCGCCCATATGAATATAGGCTTTATGGTCTAATTTAACCCCAGCTCCTTTATAAATAAGAAATCTAAACCAATAGAATGGAACTGCTCCTGCAAGTCTTACTATGAAAAGTTCTGTATCTAATAAAAAGCTATAAAAACGATTAAATATTTTCTTTATAGACTCAGATCCGCTTAAAATTTTACCGTTTTTGTCATAAGCTCCAAGATGAATTGAACCCTCTTTATAGTAAAGTTTAAAGTGTTCTAAATATAACATATCATGGATTTGCAAAGATTGCTAAGATCTCTTTGTCTGTAAGTTTAGCATGTTTTTTTTCAATTTGCCTCTTTTTCATAATTTCCGGAAATTTTAAAACAGCAGCTAAGAAAACTTGCCAATACTTAGGATGGATACTGAGCATCTTTAGAAGTGCTACTTTATGTTCTTTCATGAATTCTTGATCGGTAATATTTTTCCATATAAACCAAAGTTGATTACGCTCCGCCACTAAAGAAACGCTTTTTTGACTAAAATGTTGAGAAATGACTCCTTCTTCTTTGTAATGTTCAACTATACTTTTAGGTTCCCAAATATTAATAAACCCTCTTTTAGTCGCCCTGTATCCGATATCGACATCTTCTTCATAAAAAGGATTAAACAATTCATCCAATCCATCCAGTTCATCCCAGATCTTTTTCCTAAAAACACCCGTCCCTCCAGAGACCCACAGGGTCTGATGTGCTGACAATTTATCATTACCGTTTTTCGGCGTTTGGTTATGCCAAAAGAAACCGTCTGTAAACTTTGCACCAGCCCACAACCCTCCCACATTACACCCCACACCAAAGACTCGTGGATTTTTAAAATGAACTAATGTGTTCTCTATAAAATCAATATTGGGATGTGCATCGCTATTAAGCAAAGCTATCAAGTCACCTTTTGCCTGCTTAAAACCAATATTGACAGTCGTTGAAAACCCTGAATTCTTTTCCTTTTTAATATAATTTACATCCGGAAATTTTGTTCTTAAAATTTCTATACTGTTATCAGAAGATGCATCATCTACTACTATAATCTCTTCAGCATGAGACGTTCTTGCAGCTTTAATAACCTGAGGTAAATGTTTTTTTAATTTTTCTTCTCCATTCCAATTCGGAATTACGATTGATACTTTCATTTTTTAAACCTTTAAATATTATAATAGCAGCTTCTCCAGTTAGCTTTATAAATTATTAAAAATCTTAATAATTTCCTTAGCCATACTTTGCCAGGAAAATTTAGAGATTCTTTTCAATCCTAGTTGAGATATCTTTTCTCTAATTTTTTTATCTGTTAAAACTAAACGTATTCCTTGTGAAATCTGCTCGATAGAGTATGGGTCAACTAAAACTCCAGCTTCTCCAATAATTTCAGGTAAAGATGAAACATTAGAAGCAATGACTGGTGTTTTACAAGCCATACTATCGAGTACAGGGATACCAAATCCCTCCCATAAAGAAGGTAAAATCAAACTTGTTGCTCCATTTAATAGATACACCAAATCAGCGTCGGGAATATAACCTGTAAAAATCACTCTATTTTCAATCCCTAACTCCAGAGGTTTTCTTAAAATTTGTTCATACATCCAGCCCTTCCTTCCAGGACCAGTAGTTTTCCCAACCAATACTAACTTTACTTTATCAAAAGCCTTGTCAGACGATAACAAAGAAAAAGCCTCTATCAACCTCTCTAAATTTTTTCTAGGTTGTATCGTTCCTATATAGATTAAATATTTGTCTCCAGTAGAATATTTGTTTTGAATTTCACTAATTTTAGCCGTATCAGTCAATACCTTATAAAGGTTAGCATCATATCCAGGATATACCACTTTTACTTTGTTTTTAACAATTGGATAATTTTTAATTAAATCTTTTTTTGAAAAATTCGAGATCGTCAAAATCTGTATTGCATTTTTGATTGTATATAACGACCCACTAGTTAACTTCCATAAATCTTCTTTATTAAACATTTTAGGAAAATGCAAATAAGAAGTATCAAAAATCATTCCAATTCGCTTAACAGAAGTAAAGCGGGGAATATAATGAGTAGGAGAAAAGAACAGGTCAGGTTTATCATTAGAAAACATCAAAATAAAAGGAAGAGTAAAATATGTCCAAAATCTCCTAAATTTGACAACCCTATAATGCCATCCAGGTCTTTCTTTTGGCAAATCACCTAAAGGATCCATTGGAAGAAGTATTGTATATGAATTTTCTCTGTCAAACCTCTCGAAATTAACAAGTAATTCAAATGCTACTTTAGATGATCCTAAACGTTGTTTAACATTTGCTTCATATCCATCAATCCAAATTTTTTTCATATTTATTTAACAAAGATACAAATAATAATATAGACCACTAAACAAAGCAATTAATTATTTTCAATCTATTTTTTCATCAATTTGTAAACAGCATAATTACCAAAGGTAGATATCTTATATATTTTGAATGGCCTATATACATTTATCTCCCATGAAATAGCTTTCTGGAAATCATAATTTTTGGGAGCGAACACATACAGTGCATCAAGATTTGCATATTTTGTTATTCCTTGAGGTTTAAGGTTGTACTGATAAGATAGGATATATCTTAAAGGATATGCTCTGCTATCAAAATCCAATACTTCGGAAATATTAAAATTATTTGGATTATCTTGAGCTATAACTTTTGCAGCTTCTTCCCATATACTAACATTCATTCCGGCTCCCATTCCAACAGCTGAATTAAACGAAATTAGTGGGGAACTTAAATTTAAAAAAATATATAAAGCCGTAATAAATAAAGCCGCAGCCTTATTTTTCTTAAAGATCCAAGCTAGAATTATTCCCCCTAAAAGAGCAAAAAGTGGCCAAAATGGAAATAAATGATAATAAGCTATTCCATTTTGTTTAGGATTTTTCAGGGTATCTAAAAAATATTGCCATAAAGTTTTTGTATTATAAAACTGATGTTTAAGATCAAAAATTACCATTGGACTATTCCCTAAAATTCCCCCCGCAACAAAGATTAAAAAATTATTGATTTTTTTACGGCTTATAAAAAGGAGCGCCATCAAACAAACAATTGCCGTAAATAAAAAAGTATAGTCAAATCCAAAACCTATCCCGCAAAGAATACCAATCAAAAAAGGATAATAACTTTTATTATCTTTATTAAACAAAAATAAAAGATAGATTAACAAAACGCCAAAAAGAGGAAAATAATTCAATATCCAAATAAACATTGAATGATAGATCATGTAACTGTTAAATAAAAATAAAATAGTAGAAAAAAGAGCAACTGAAAAATTTTTCATCTTAAAAACTATATAGAAAATAACAACTCCAGTTAGGAGGTTAAGAAGCAAGAAAAAAGCTGTTATTGGTATAGGGTTAAATTTAAATATAATCTCAAGCGGAACGAGCGAGTAGTTAAATATAGGTGCAGCATGGAGATCTTGACCATAAGATGTTGTCCTGAAATATTTTTGTCCCAAAAGCGATAACTTTTCTCCTATATAATTTGCTGAAACAAGCAGTGATATCCCCTGCTCAGGACCGAAATTAATTCTCTTAACAAAGTTATATGATCTTATAAAACATGCTGTGCTGAATAATACTATAAGTAAAACAACTTTAAATTTAGATAGATTTATTATCTTCATATAAGAAGTGTTTTATATGCATCTACAGTTCTTTCAGCAGCATTTTGCCAAGAAAATTTTTTAGACTCAATCAGGCCTTTTTTGATCCATTCATCTTTATCTTTTTTTGCTTCACTAATTCCATATTTTATGCTTTCTACACTAAACGGATCTACCATAACAGCCGCTTTTTTCCCTATTTCAGACATGGCTCCTAAATTAGATGTTACAACAGGTACGCCTGAAGCAAACGCCTCAATTATTGGGAGTCCAAACCCTTCATAAAGAGATGGATAAACTAAAACATCAGCAGATCCTAAAAGATATGGAAAATCACTATCAGGAACATAAATATCCGCTCCTGATATTATCAAAGACTCACCTTTACAAGCCTCTTTTATCCTCTCTAAATTTCTCCTATTCCCCACACCTCCAATTGATAGCAAAAACTTTTGAGGCAAATGATACTTTTCTTTAAATAATTTCTTCTCATCTACAGTTAGTGGATGAAATGATTGATCAACACCTTCATAGACCACTTTAATCTTACTCTCAGGAATACTAGAAACTTCAAGTAAATCTTTTTTTGTAGTTTCTGATACTGCTATTACTAAATCAACTTCTTTTTCAACCAGTTCCAAGCGCCGTTTATGGTTTGAAACTATCTCAGAAGTTGTCCATCTGGGAAACTTTATAGGAATAACATCATGATAAGTTGTTACTTTTTTTGCCAAACTGGGAGGTTGAATCCAATCTGAACTATGGAATATATCAACTTTTCCGATTAAAATTTCTATCGGAATAAGATGTAATTTGTTAAAGATAAACTTATTAAGACTTTGAGGTATTGGATATTTTATTACTTTTTTAAAAGATCCGTTATAGGGAATCCTTAAGGAAGTATAAAGCATAGATAGATCTATCTGATCTAGACCTTGCATTTTATTAGCTATATTCCTAGTATAGGTAGCGACTCCACCTCTATAAGCAATTTGAGAAATATCCAAACAGACTCTCATTAATATATTCTAACAAAAATATAATACTAACGGACAAATTTATATAAATTCATCTGATCAAAATCCCATTTTCTAACTAAATGTAAATTAGAAGAGGTTTCATATAAAATACTCACTTTTATGCTCCATAATACTTTTAAGATTTAATATTTTATATAGTAATCTACGAATCCTACCCCATGGAAGTTAAATGTTTGGATTTTATGAAACTGCCTGTTTTGTAAAACAGCTTCAACTTTGGATGATGGATCAGTTAAATCTTTTAAATACTGAAAAACAAAAATCTGGTTTGCAGCTGTGTGAGTGTTTAAGAAAGTAATAAGCTTTGCACTGCTTACTTGCAGAGGATCTCCAACACCATAAGCGGGAATATCTCTAGTTTGATACCATATATAAGGAGCAAAAGGAGCTGAGAATTTAAAAATAATTAAACTGTTATTTTTTGCTATAGAATCTATTTTAGCTACGGCACTTCGCCAGTCTTCACGTTGGAACTTCGGATTTCCTTCATAAATTAAAAGACAGGAAACAAATATAGCAATCAAAACGAAGACTAAAGGATAAGCATATCGTTTTATCCTTTCCAACCCTAAAGTAATCAATGCTATAAAGATAGGCAGTATAAAAATTAGTCTTTTGGGAGCTGACACATCTATAAAAAAAGAAAATATATTGGCACTCAAAAGAGTTGAACTAAATATGATAACTAAGAATTTCCATTTTTTATCGCTTATTGGAAATTTATAGAAGATTAAAAAACCTATAATTGATACCAAAATTAAGGAAATGAAGAAATATAAACTTTGAGGATAAAAAGATATCTCTCCAATAATAAATTTAATTATGGTCAGAGGAATTATCTTAAAGACCGGAGTCGATACAGCATTATTCCATCCTGGTAAATTATGTCCTAAGCTGTTGCTGACCAAAAACTGTGCATAAGTTTGAGGTAACCATGGTATAAACAAGATACAACTCATCAAAAAACTTGAGAAAAAGAACTTAATATTTTTACTGCTTCTTTCCTCCAACAAAAGATACACTATAAATCCAAAGAATAAAAATACAGCAGGATAAGTTGTATATAAAAATACAGTTATGAAGGAGGTAAACAAAATCCAGTTTTTAATTGATTTCTTTTGAATTGAATTCCAAAAATAATAGATAGATAAAAGTCCAAATAAACATGCAGCTATATACGGTCGAAATTCCTGGCTGTAATAAACATGGAATGGATTAATTGCCAAAAAAAGGCTTCCTATCAGGGATATTTTTTTAGAAGTAAAATTTCGCATAAAAATATAAAAAACATAGATAGAGATTAGCCCTAAACAAAGGGTTAAAAGCCTAAGAACCCACTCCTCTTTTCCTAAATAGATCCAAAAATGGGCCATAATATAAAAAAGGGGAGGATGGAAATCTCCATGCATATTAGAGAGCATATAAAAAAGAGGCTTCGAAGAGACAATTGCTTGAGCAGCCTCATCAAGCCAAAAACTTTGATTTAAGTTCCAAACACGGACGATAAAGCCAATAATAAGTATAAAGTAGATCATTAACGACCTTTAAATAATTTAATCTCAACTAAAACATAATAGTAAGCCTGCAAACAGCTTAAAAGCAGTCCATTCCATCCATCAAGGATACCCAAATGCCTAATATATCTTCTAGCAAAATCATATAATGGTTCATAAAGTAAATTTAAGACAGAAAATCTTTGACCATGTTCTAATCTATTTCGGGCTTCAATCGATGAGTATCTCTCTATTCTAGATAAATATTCAGTAGGATTTTTATACGAATGATGCTGAATAGCCAACTCTTCTTTTGCCGGAAGATTTACTAACTTCCCTAAAGGCTGAGGGTAGCTATGAATCATAGTAGAAAATCTAACTTTATCTTTTCTAAAAAATCTAATTTGTCGATCTGGCCAAAAATTTGTATGTTTAATCTTTTGAGAAAAAATAAAATTTAAACGAGGAATATTAACTACATCAATTTTATCTTCTTTAATTATTTCACTAAGCTCGTCTTTAAGTTTTGAGGTCACAGTTTCATCAGGATCTAAAACTAATACCCATTTATTTTTTGCATGGCTTACCGCAAATTCACGAACTGGTTCTATATAATCTATGAAATGATAATTTATAACCCGAGCCAGATACTTACGTGCTATCTCTGATGTATTATCTTTACTTTCCATATTAATGACAATTATCTCATCAGCCCAATGATAGACTGATGACAAACAAGAGTCTAATTTATCACCTTCGTTATAAGAACTTACTACAACTGAAATCATTTTATTCTTCCAACAAGCTATTAAAAAGATCTGAATATTTTTGTCCTATTATTTTCCATGAGAACTTTTCTGCTTGGATTAATGGTTTATTACCCCAATCAACCTTAAAAGCTGCAGAGATCGCTCGTGAAATATTTTCAATTTTATCCGGATTAATAAGAATTCCTCCTTCACCAACAATCTCTTTCCGAGTAGAATCACGTGTTGCAACAACCGGTAATCCAGAAGCTAAAGCTTCAATATACACAATTCCAAATGCTTCTCGTCCCCAAGAAGGAAGAACGAACAAATCAGCGCTTCGATAGACATCAGGCATACTTTGATGAGAAAAAGATGTTAACTTAAACCGATCACCTAATTTCTTTCGTCCAAAAGATCTAAGACTTTCCTCCAGTGGTCCCTGACCCACAATAATTAATGAGTAATTCGTCTCAGACACTGCTTCAATCGTTTTTTTATGTCCTTTCTCCTCTACTAAAGCTCCAACTGATAAAATAACTGGTCTTTTTAAACCAAAGTCAATTTTTCCTCCCTTTGGAATAAACTTAGTAGTATCCACTCCATTGGGAATAGTTATAATTTTTACTCCCCAAGACCATCTCTTTGCCCAGCTTTCCATCTCTGAAGTTAAAGCCACAAAAACATTTGGCCGTCCTATCACAATATTCCAAATCAAATCACGGCCTATCCCGCTTTGGCCAATGCTTACTATTTTATATTTTCTTCTAAACCTCCCTAAAAAAACTTTAAGAGATTGCAGTCTGCCATTCATAGGCACTACAATATCTGGATTTTCCTCAATAACTTTATTTAAAGAGTCAGCATCTTGGCCGGATAAAATTTTAATGTCAAAACTTCCTTCTAGTCTGTTACTTAAGTCAGCTATAAAAGTCTCTGCTCCTCTGACCATTTTATCTTGATATCTATTTAAAAAAATAATTTTACCTTTTTTCATAATTATTTAGTTTTAAAATCCAAATTTGTTGACTTATTTTCTTATACAACACGTAATGGGTAAAAACATATTGAGAAATTTGACTTGGCAGATAATCTCCTGTATTTACCCCTCCTTTACCACTAGCTGGAGTAAAAACTATAAATGGTACTTTATTTTTAACAAGCGATGAAATTACTCTATCCTGCATTCCCGGTAGTTCTAAAAACCACGCAAAATTTTGTACGTAAGGTTTAATCGGAAGATTTCCATTTAGAACATAAAATTGATCGTTACTATTAAAGGTTATATATAAATTTCCTGTGATGCTTTTGACTTCAGCTGCTTTGTGATAGATTGATGGCTCAAAAAATCTGACCGGCATATTCCAGAACCTAATATCCTGCCTTATTACTACAACAAACCAAATAATTACCATTACTCCACATAAAAGACGAAAATTTTTTAATCTATTATCAAGCCAAAGAGGAACTGCAATGATAGCAAGTATTGCTAAAAAAGGTTGTAGGTGAAAAAGCCCCCATCTTGGAAATATAGACATAAAAGTGGCTGCTAAGAATAAAATATTAAATATCCATATAAAATTCTTTTTTTGGAATACAATCAGAGGAAGTAAAGCACTCAGAGGTATAAAGAGTTTTATCACTTCCATAACTGTCGGTAACGATTGATGACCCGGGCTAAAGGGAAACTGAAAAAAAGTATAAATAAATGACCAATAGAAAAAATCTGAAAAATTGCCTTGGATTAAAGTTATAGCTGACACAACTCCAAAGATTAAAATAAAGCTTAGTAAGACAACTAAAGTTTGAGATATTATTTTACGAAAATTTCTATAATTCTGTACAATTATGAGTCCAACAATAATAAGGAATATCCAAAAAACTGACTGCTTAATAAAAAAGCTCAGGCCTAAAAATAAACTTGCAATAATTAGATTGATCTTATTTTTATCGATAAAAAACAATCTCCAGTAGTAATAGGTAATAATAATAAAGGGCGTTTGGAACAGTTCAAACCATAATCCATTTCCTTCAAAGTAGAAAAACCATAAGATATAAAAACCAGCTGCCAGACAAGCTTTTTTCCCATCTTTTGAAATCTTTTTAGTAAATACATAAATTAGCAAGCTATTAACTATTGATATTAGTATCGTTAATACAATCAAAAGAGAGGGAGTATAACCAAAAGACTCTGTCAAAAACTGTAAGATCCAAACTAGAATTGGAGTATGAGGGTCAATTAAATCTTTATACAAAAGAAACCCATGGTTTGCTAAATAAGGATAAATAAGCATCTCTATCCAACCTGTATGTTGAGTATGCAAGCTAAAAAAGATAATGATAAAAACCATAACCGCAACAAGTATTAAATGAATCTTCATATCAGTTAGTATAAGATAGGGCCAAGGTTTTATAAAGCAAGATTTAAATCATTCTTTTTAAAGAGATTAATGGAGTAGTAAAGAAAGCTAAAAATTCATATCTTAAACTTCTTCTTCTCAAAACTTCCTTATCAAATTTGCCGTTTCCATTTCGTATGATTTCTGGAACCTCATTTATATTCATTTTTATTCCTTTTTCTGGAATTTTCCTTCCTCCTAAACTTCCAGAAAATTTCTTTAAATCGCTGCTGCTTCTTTTCAAAAATGATGTATGAAGGCACCAGCTATCTACAAATTGTAAATTATCATTTTGCTTTTCAATCGGCCCATCTTTATTACTATACGATTCTAAAGGATACTCACCTTGAACTTTTAAATCATCAGTTTTTCTTATCAATCTAATATTAAAATTTCCTTCCACTCCTCCAAAATTATATCTACCCGCACTTTCTGGTAAATAATGGTAAATATCTCCAATACAATTTCTGCTTTTATTGATCATAGCAGCAACTTTATCATTTGTAGATTCCGCCGATCCTAAAAGTTTTTCCAACTCCTTTTTTGGCCATATTTCATCTCCGTCAACAATCAAAATCCATTTACTTTTTGTTCTTAAAATCTGCTCATTTCTTAGTGAAACAAGTTCTTTCTTATCTACTTTCCCTTTCTCCTCAAAAATAATCTTTGCAGATTTAATACTTTTTATGATTTCAACTGTTTTATCTTCAGATCCTGTATCGAAGACTATAATTGAAGATGCAAAAGGCAATACTGAATTTAGAGCATACCAAATCCAATTATCTTCATTCCTAACGATAGTATGAACGGTTAAATCAATCATTTCTAAAACAAATAAAAAAGTAAGAAACAGTCCAGATAAATTGAAGTAAATAGAGAGCTGCCACACCGATAGCTGCCCCTGCACTTTGATATTTAGGGATTAACATATAAAGGAGTATCGTTACAATAATCAAAGAAGCAAATGAGTTCCAAATTGAGTAAATGGGTTTTCTTAAAAAAAAGATTATTGCATTATAGAAGGGAGTGACAAGTATAAAAAATAGCATTCCTATACTTAGTATCTGAAAAGGTAGGACTGAATCCTTGAATTTATCTCCAAATAAGAACATAAGTATAGGCGGAGCCATTATTATTCCTATTAAAGAAATAATAGACAGATAAATACTTGCACTAACAGTTTTCTTAAAATAAGGAATAAACTCTGCCTTAGAAAAAGATGAAAAACGGGGTATAGTAGCAGATCCTAGTGCTGATGAAACAAAGAGAAGAACTGAAGCAACTCTAAAGGCAAGTCCATAAACAGATGCTTGGACAGGTCCATTAAAGCGGAAAATAAATATCTGATCAACTCGCGTATAAAGAGCTGCCAAAGAAAATCCCACTGCGATTGGTGCTCCAAAAGAAAATATCCTTTTAAAATCGGAAAATTTTAATTTTATTTTTATAAACGAAAATGGGATGACACAAAACATTCCAACGCAGACCAAAAGAAGAATTAATTGAATAGACCAATATATATTGAAAATACTAAAAAACCCTAATAAAGCAATAATTAACAGGACTGAAATTCTTGAAAGATTGACTCCTGCTCCTAAAATACTGGAGGAAATAAATTTCTTTTCAGCTTGTAAAATAGATTGTCCCCAGTTAATAAAAATGAGAAAGAAAAATCCTACTGCAGAGATTCTTAAAAAAGGAGTAATTAAAGTATTCTTAAACATCAAATCATTTATAGTATTTGTAAAAACTAAAACTAAAGATAAAATCAAGGCTCCAACTATAAACTTGATTAAAAACGTAGTTTTTATAATAACCTCCTTTTTATCTTTATCTCTAGGTATAAAATTTAAAATTGAGGCACCTATCCCGAACTCTGAAAGATCTACTAGCAACTGAGTAAATGTTAGTGAAGTCAAAACAATACCTAGGCTTGCCGCATTTAAATTTCTCGCAAGAAGTATCGTTATTAAAAATCCGAAAATAGTTGAGACTACTGCTCCGCTAAGTACAATTCCTGAATCAAAAGCGGTTTTTGATAATAACAATAATTTAAAATGCTTAAACATTATTTAAATTTAGGATTCTGAACAATCATAACATTTATCTCTCCAAATTGTGCCTCTTTTAAAAGATGATTATATAATTTTTTTTCTTCTTGAATTCTATTAGAATAAAAAGGCTCTGTACTTGTTATCACAACCATCAATTTAACAGGATTTTTCCTAGGTTTAAATTGATATAACCAGGAGAGTTCTGAGTCTGCATATGATTTGACAGGTGGTTTGTAGAATCTACCAAATAGATATCTATATCCTTCATATTTATGATCTACTCCAATAGAATGAAGCTCATATGGATTATGACCGACATAACTTTTAACAAAATTAATAAGTCTAAGCTTTACTCCTAAACCATAGCTATGGTAAGCAGTCAGTGTCGCTTGGACATTAAACAGCACCATTATTAAAATAATAATTTGAATAAATGTTTTAACATAGACTCTCTTGGTAAGGCTTAATATATAATCAAAAAATATGCCCAGTATCAAAAACAAGGTCGGAAAAACTATCTCCAAGTAAAATTCGAAGACGTTACCTTTAAATAAAATTCCATAAAATGTAAGGCTAAAAATAGTTATTAAAAGTAACCAAAAATGTAGGAAAAATCCTTCATTTTTTCTATTCCTAAAAGATACAAGTATAAAAAAAAGTAATAGAAATATTGATAATAAAATCATTATTAAAGGGATTCTGTTGTCTCTTGCTGCGATTTCGACAATTCCATAAGTGTGTTCTCTGGCATAATCATGAGGTCCAAAAGTATAAATTAGCCTGGAAAAGACTTTCGGCAATAGTTCAAGATTATCCAAGATTCGAGTTAGATTAATCCCCGAGTGTGGACCATTAAAAAAAGAGATTAATGCTTTTGTTTGATAAAAATTATGTCTAATCTCAAAAATAGCTAGCGGTGCCTGGGATAGTAGAATCAAACCAGTACCGATACCGATCTGTTTATTTTTGAGAGAAATTTTTTTGTAGAAAAACACAAATAGCACTAAAATTACAAGAGATACCGTTGAGAGATGTGAGGATAGTCCAACAGAGAGAGATCCTCCAAGAACAATTGCCCAATTAAATTTACCTTTTAATAAATTGAAAAGAGATAGAACTGTCAATACTGAAACTAAGATCATAGGGGTAACATTCCAAAAATGTTTATCATACAAAACCATTAAAAATGAAGTCGCATAAAAAAGAGTAGTAAATAACGCAATACGTTTTGTGAACATCTTTTGAGTGGAAAAATATATCATCCCAGTAGATACAACACCCAGTAAAGAAGCTGTTATTCCCCAAGATATTGGATTTAACTTCCCTAAAGCGAATGGAATTGCGGCCAAATAATAAAAAAGAGGAGATAAACTAATTCCTATCGGAGCAACAGAGACTCCTATTGCTGGATAATGGTACCCAGTTATTATATTTTTCACTATAAAAGCTTCAAGCTCTTCATCTAAAGTAAAATGAAATAATGATACAAGTTTCCAAAACCTCAAGAAGGAAGATATTATTAAAATAAAAACAACAACTTTGTGCTTATTGATAAATGAAATAAAATTATTCACTTCTTCCTTTTAAAATGTTATTAATAGATCTATTATCTAACATCAATCCAATAAATAAACCACTAAGAGTACTGATCCACCATAAATATTCTATAAAAATTCCAAATATTGTTAAAAAAATACTGTCATGGTAGATTTCTTTGTATTTTGTGATCTCTTTAGTTCTGATTAGAAGTAATCCGATTAAAAATACGACAAAATCTAAGAATATAAATTTATTTTCAATAAAAATCAAAATAATTATTGCGATTAATATTGATATCTTAAAGGTAATTTTTTTAGAAAGCGGATTTTTAATTATTTTTAGTTTATAGAGCACAGACATCCCCAATCCTCCTTTAAATTTTCTCTTTAATATCCCAAACAAGCTATTAGGCTCCAGGTGTAGCCAAATGCAGTCTTTAATGAATAAAAATTCGTATCCCAACTTCCTTAATTTAACAGAAGGTTCAATATCTTCTCCAAATTCGAGAGTTATATTGAATCCATTTACTTTCTCTAAAATCTCTTTTTTATATATCCAAGCCGAAGAGGGATTATAGTTTATAAAATTTTTTCTTCTTTCAATATCTTTTATTCTCGTCCAAACAGATTCATCGCGGTTTAATACGAAATGAGGACCAATAGCTCCAGCAACGTTTTTTGAACTTTTCTCTAATGCTAAAACTGCACTTTTAATATAGTCTTTTCCATAAATGGCATCATCTTCACAAAATGCAATATATTTTCCTGTACTATTTTTAAGACCATACTGCTTACTATAAGACCTCCCTTGATGAGGTAAATTAAAAATCTTAATCCTCTTATCATTCAATTTACGTTTTATTTTTAAAAGTTTTTTTAAAGTTTTATCAGTTGAGCCATCATTTACAATTAGAATCTCACTATTATAATAACTTTGATTCGATAACGAGATTAAGCACTTTTCAATATTTTTTTCACCATTAAATACAGTGATGACAATACTTACCCTACTTTCCTTATTATTTAATGAAGGATCTAATATATATACATCTTTGGGTTCTATTCTATCAATAACAAAGTTTCGACCATTAATCTTAACTGTTAATCCAACCAAAGGATAAATACTGTTATTAATAAAAATAACTTTGTGTTTCTCTACTTTATAAGTTAAATTATTTTTACTTACATCAAAGCATGCTAATTCGGAAAATGTACAAAACCATATATTGTTTAATGTCCTTAATTTAATCTCGGAGATTATTTTTTCTATATTTATAGCCCAATCTTTATTAACTATATTCAATCCCCAAGTCGTTTTAGCTAAATGCGAATGGAGAATAATGATTCCTTTTGATCGAGCAATGTCTACACAACGTTCTAGTTGGCTGGGAAAACAATTAGCTTGGATGCTTAAAATACCATCTTTAAATTTTAAAACTTTTAATTTATTTATAGGAGAATAAAAATCATATCTATCAGCAATATATAAAAAATTATATTTCTTTAAACATCGATATAAACTTCCATTTATTCCCCACCCCGGTGGGCGGAATCCTCGGATATAGGAGAGTCCGCTTCTGTTAAACACTTCGATCATGCTATTAATTTGATTAACGCTTTGATGATATCTCATGCCAACAAATTCCTGACTTTGAGAATAGATAAGTTTTGGATTGTGATGAGATAGTCCATGCATTGATATCTCAAATATTCCCTTTCTAATATAAAAATTTAATTTTTTTATCCATTTATGAAACTTGTCGTTATCCAGATTAAAAGTATTTTTAGGGTATTCCCTTCTTATTCGATACATCTTTCTTAACGGGAAAAAAATTCTCGATGGAAAATCAGATAAATCAATCCAGTTTGCAACTGTAAATAAAGTAAATTTGATATTTATTTCTTTTTCAATCAGATAATTAATATTTCTCCAAAAAGGACCTTTAATATCCAGCCCAAAATCTAACCCTTCTCTGCTACTTTTACCTTCAGGATGTAAATCATCTAGCCCAATAAGTAATGCACAATCTTTATTAAATGGATATTTATTGATACTTATTTTCATAGATGTAGTTATATTTTTTTTAAAAATCACATATTATATCTTTTAAATGAAACATAAAATTCTGAATAAATTAGTTTTTCTAACCAATCATGATTATAACAGTCCATCCGGTAGAATTAAATTTTATGAGGTCCACAAAAGGATCAGTTATCAGAACTGCTCCCTTCATTATATTAAAAAACTTCCAAAATTTTTATTTTTTCTTGAAGGAATAAATACCATTATTCAGATACTAGATGCTAATTATAAAGACGTAATTATATATACAAACATTCCTCTAAATAAAACCGCCTTATTCATATTAAAACGAAAAGATAACAAAATTATTTTTGATTTTTGTGATGCAATATTTTCCAAAAAAGTTTACCAAACAAATCTGGGAGTATTATTTAATATAAAACGATTTATATATTACTGGATTAGCATATCGGCAATAAATAGTACACTTAAATACGCTGATAAAATAATTACAAACACTCAGTTTAATATAGACTATATTAA